>CAZJBZ010000125.1:0-11440 GCA_964543975.1 uncultured Spirochaetales bacterium | reverse complement strand
CCATAAACTTGACGAACTCGGGATCGATTACATTGAAGGCGGATTTCCCCTTTCCAATGAGAAGGAGGCCGCTTTTTTCGAAAGAATAAAAGAAGAAAAACTGGAGCATTCAAAAATAGTTGCCTTTGGCTCCACGAGAAAACCAGGCGGTGATTGTAAAGCGGACGCGCATATCCAAGCACTGGTGAAAGCGGAGACCCCTGCGGTGATGGTGGTCGGAAAGACATGGAAAGCCCATGTCACTCAGGTTCTTAGGACCGATTTCCGGGAAAATCTGGCAATGATTTACGATACGATCAATTATCTAAAAAACGAAGGGAAAGAAGTGCTGTTCGATTTGGAACACTTTTTTGACGGTTATAAAGACGATCCATCATACGCGCTGCAGGTTTTGCAAACCGGGAGCGAAGCCGGTGCCGACGCGCTGGTTCTCTGTGACACCAACGGGGGAACTCTTCCCCAAGAAGTAACCACCATATTGTCCGCTCTCCCTCAAGAAAAACTCTCAACTTTGGGTGTGCATTTTCATAATGATACCGGTAACGCGGACGCAAACTCCATCCTTGCGCTTGATTACGGAGCACGACACATCCAAGGAACGGTGAACGGTTGGGGGGAACGGACGGGAAACGCGAACCTCTGTGTTTTCGTTTCCAATATCTGCCTCAAAACGAAATATACTACCAATATTGCTTCACAACTGAAACACCTCACCTCACTCTCTCGGTTTGTATCCGAAAAAGCGAACATCATACCGGACCGACGGCAGCCGTATGTCGGGGTTGCTGCGTTCAGTCATAAAGGGGGGCAGCACGCGGATGTCATTTCCAAAGCTCCCCACCTTATGGAACATATCGACAGCACCCTGGTTGGAAATGAACGGAGGATTCTTTTATCCGAATTGGCCGGAAAATCAACCATCATTAAAAAAATATCGAAGTACGGCGATTTCGATAAGAACTCTGATGAAGTAAAGAAATTGATACAGATTTTAAAAACGAAAGAGAAAGACGGATACGAGTTTGAGGCAGCGGAAGCTTCATTCGACCTGTTGATTCGTAAGACGCTTAATCTCTATTCGCCTCTTCTGAAATTGAATAACTATCACCTCGAATCGTACAAGACCTCGGAGTATCCTGCAAAAACCGTGGGAAGGATATTTCTCAACTCTAACGGACAGGAAATAATGGGGGCCGCAACCGGAGTCGGTCCGGTAGAGACCTTAGACGGCGCTCTGCGAGACGCATTGATTCCCTTTCACAGCTTTCTTAAACGGATCACTCTTATCGACTATAAGGTCCGAGTACTCAATCCTCAAAAGGCGGCCGCGGCGAAGGTGAGGGTTTTCATTACCTCGACCGATCACGAACACACATGGGATACGGTCGGTGTCTCGGAAAACGTCATCGAGGCCTCATGGGAGGCTGTGGTAGACAGTATGGATTATTACTACAATAATTTCGTATTAAACGACAACGATCCAAACGAGGGACCGTCGAAAACGAGTTGATCACTGAACGATCTCAAATCAATCCATTCCTTCGATGCTCCACTTCGATGGGAGCGGACGCACTTTCAATTATTTTCTCTTCAGATATTTGATACCTTCAACAGCCGCCCAAGCGGCAGAGGTTGTTGTTGTGTAGGGGATCTTCTGTTTTACCGCCTCGGTCCTGATGTCCTTGTCCCCCTTCTGGGAAAATCGCCCTAACGGTGTATTGATCACAAGATTGATCCGGCCGCTTCTCATATGGTCGAGCAGGTTCGGCCTGCCCTCATGTATCTTCAAGATGACTTCAGAAAAAATACCGTGTTCGAAAAGATAGTGGGCTGTTCCGCGAGTAGCAGCTATTCTGAAGCCGTTGTCCGTTAAATCCTTCACCGTGGGAAGAATTGTTCGTTTATCGTTGTCATGAACACTGACAAAAACACACCCTTCAGTCGGGAGCGGGTTTCCCACTGCCGCTTGGGCTTTAGCAAAACCTTCTCCAATGCTCTCTCCGGTTCCGATGACCTCACCCGTCGACTTCATCTCGGGGCCCAATAGCGGATCCAGATCGATAAACCGGTCGAAGGAGAAGACGGCTTCTTTTACGGCCCATCCTGTTTTGCAGCTCCCATCGCCAAATCCGTTTTTGGTTAGACCCTGCTGTTCCAACGAAGAACCGAGCCACGATTTAACGACGGCCTGAACGAGGTTTACACCAGAGGCTTTGGAAAGAAAAGGGACCGTCCTTGAAGCCCTCGGATTCACTTCCAATACGTAGAGTACTCCGTCTTTGACCGCGAACTGAATATTGATGAAACCGGACACTCCGATCTCACGGGCAATCTTCGCGGTGGCCTCTTTCATTTCTTCCAACGTATGCGGCTCCGATTTAAAGGGAGGAAAGACACAAGCCGAATCTCCCGAGTGGACACCCGCGGCCTCAATATGCTGCATGATTCCCGCAATATAGACATTCTCCGTATCGCAGACAGCATCCAGGTCGTATTCGAAGGCGTCTTCCAAAAATTGATCGACGAGCACCGGTTTTTCGTATGAAATTGGTACACTTCTTCCCAGAAATTGATCGAGCTCACTACGATTAAAGGCGATAAACATACTTTTTCCACCCAAGACGAAGGAGGGACGCAGAAGAACAGGGAAACCTATCTCCCGTGAAAACTTCACCACCTCTTCCGGATTCGAAGCGATCCGGTTGTCAGGCTGCTGGAGATATAGTTTTTTGAGGAGGACCGCGAACTTTCCCCTGTCTTCAGCCTCCTCAATACTCTTTACCGTTGTCCCGATTACCCGTGCTCCACATCTTTCCAATTCATCCGCCATATTAAGGGGAGTTTGTCCCCCTAATTGCACCACAATGTCGTTTATTTTTTCTTTTTTGATTATCTCCAACACATATTCGGGAGTGAGAGGTTCGATGTACAACCTATCTGAGACATTGAAATCAGTTGAGACCGTTTCGGGATTCGAATTGACGATAATGGTATTGACCTTTTCTTTTCGATACGCCAAGGAAGCGAGTGTACAACAGGTATCGAACTCCAATCCCTGACCGATCCTGTTGGGACCACTGGCAAGTATGATAACTCCGTTCGATTCAGTGGGCTCCCCTTCATCGATCTCTCCATAGGTGGAATAAAAATAGGGAGTATCCGCGGTAAACTCTCCCGCGCAGGTATCAACAAAATGATAGGAAGCTCGAATATTCTCCCGGGTCCGCCGGTCCATTATTTGATATTCGGTTGTCCCATTGAGAGCGGCAATACGCTTATCGGAAATTCCAAACCGTTTGGCCTCTAAAAGCTTTTCTCGTGATAACGGACCGTTTTGAATTGTCTTTTCAAACGTTGCTAATTCCAGCATCCGTTCAATAAACCAAGGATCGTACTTGGTTTTCCGATTCAACTCTTCAACAATGTCCCCGCCGTGTTTCCAAAGCATGGTGAAAGCAGCGAAAATTCGTAAAGGATGCTGAGTAATGAGTATTTTCTCCAGCTCATTATCATCTTTGTCGTGAAGCTCCTCCAGTCCGTCGAAACCCATCTCCGCGGATCGGATTGCCTTGTTGAACGCTTCGCAGAACGTTCTTCCAAGGGCAAGAGATTCACCGATCGATTTCATTTGAGTTCCCAACTCATTCGAAGTAAGCGGAAACTTTTCAAACTCGAAACGGGGCACTTTGACCGCGCAGTAGTCGAGGACCGGCTCAAAACAGGAGACTGTTTTGCCTGTAATATCATTTATAATTTCATCCAAAGTAAATCCGACGGCAAGTCGCGCTGAACATCTTGCAATAGGAAATCCGGTTGCTTTACTTGCAAGCGCGGAAGAGCGGGAAACCCTCGGATTCATCTCGATAAGCACCATCTCACCCGTTTCCGGTTTTACGGCAAACTGAACGTTCGATCCTCCACAGTCAACGCCGACCGCCCGGAGCACGTCCAGAGAAGCCGTACGCATTATCTGATATTCCCTATCAGACAGGGTTTGGACCGGAGCGATGGTAATACTATCTCCCGTATGGACACCCATACTATCGATATTCTCGATGGAACAGATAACCACGGCATTATCGGCTTTATCACGCATTACTTCCAGTTCAAACTCTTTCCAGCCGATGAGCGACTCTTCAACTAAAGCCTCTTTCACCGGACTCTGATAGAGAGCTGTTCTAACAAGCTCTTCCACCTGATCTTCCGTATACGCAATGCTGCCGCCCTGTCCTCCCAATGTAAAACTGGGTCGGATGATAAGGGGTAAACCCACTTTCTCTATAAAAGCCGCGGCTTGTTCAACGGAATTGATAAGTTCGGATGACGGAGAGTTCAGTCCGATTTTTTCGGCGATTGCCTTAAAGGAGCCTCTTCCTTCCGCTAACCGTATAGATTCGATACTTGCACCGATTACCTCTACCCCGTATTTCTCTAAGACTTTCGCTTCGTATAACTCCAAAGCCATATTGAGTGCCGTTTGTCCCCCCATCGTGGGTAACAGCGCGTCAGGGCGTTCCTTCTTGATAATTTCTTCTAAATAGGAAAGTTTGATCGGCTCCGTGTAAATTCTGTCTGTAATACCCGGTGTCGTCATGACCGTTGCCGGATTCGGATTGACAAGGATCACTACATACCCCTCTTCCTTGAGGGCCTTCACAGCCTGGGTCCCGGAATAGTCGAATTCACACGCCTGTCCGATGACAATCGGACCGGAACCGATAATTAAAATCTTCTTAATATCCTTTCTCGCGGGCACTCCTTTTTCCTCCTCATTGTAAGGTCCGACTCCGTAACACTCTCATAAGCGCTGTATGGCACTTTCCTCCACTACCTGCTCTTTTCCATTTTTTCAATAAAGGTCTTAAAAATCCAGATACCGTCTCTCGGACCGGGAGCAGCTTCGGGATGAAATTGGGCCGACATTATCGGCAAGGTACGGTGAACAATCCCTTCAAGACTGCCGTCATTGGCATTGGTAAACCAGACAGCTACATCCTCAGGCAGCGATTCGGCATCCACGGCAAACCCGTGGTTCTGGGAGGTAACAAAAACCTTTTTCGTAAACTCATCCCGCACAGGATGATTCACACCGTGATGTCCGAACTTCATTTTATAGGTTTTGGCCCCTAGAGCCAGACTAATCAGTTGATTGCCCAGACAGATTCCGAAAAGAGGCACAGTCCCGACAAGTGAAGCGGTAACAGCGACGGCGTGATCGAGAACCGCGGGATCTCCCGGACCGTTAGAGATAAGGACTGCGTCCGCGCGAGCGTCCTTGATCTCCTCTGTCGTCGATGTATACGGTAAAAGGGTAACCTTGCAGTTTAATTCGGTCAATTCTCTGATGATATTGGCCTTGATCCCTGAATCCAGCAATACAAAATGCGCGCCACTGCCTTTTTCGTTGACTGTTATCGGTGTTGTAGTTCCTACAGTTTTTACAAGATTTCTTCCGACCATTGCGGGAAAAGAGTTAAGGTATTCCAAACACATCTTCAACTCTTCATCGCTCAGTGCAGCCGAATCGGATGACTGCACGATAATTCCGTTGAGACTACCGGAATCTCTTAATTTGAGAGTGAGCGCGCGGGTATCGACCTCTGAAATACCTTGTGTTTTTCCCTCTCTAAGAAACAGATCGAGGGTTTTCCTCCCCTTTGGGACCGAGCCTCTGGAAATTGAGCGCACGACCAATCCCGCTACCTTCACGGAAGAACGCTTGTCCTGTTCGGGGCCTGTTTCCGACCAATCATCCGATGAACCGTAATTGCCGATATGCGGATAGGTCATTACCACAATCTGTCCCGTATATGAAGGATCAGTGATGATCTCATGGTAACCGGTCATACCGGTATTAAAAACCACTTCGCCGGCACATTTATCGAATATCTCATTGGTTCGAAATTGTTCAACTCTATATGGTGGTTCGCCGAATGAAACTCCCGGGAAAACGGTACCGTCCTGAAGCACGAGAAAACTGTCGTATTTCATCAATTTTTTTTCCTTCGTCTCTATATGCCTAATTCTGATGATAGTTCCGATGTTGATGTATGACACTTTTGCTAAGCATACGAACTTAAAAAAAAGCCGGCTTTCAGCCGGCAATTATAGCCCCTAGGGGAATCGAACCCCTCTTTGAAGAATGAGAATCTCCTGTCCTAGCCGATAGACGAAGGGGCCATGTGCACCTACTGTCCGGGGAGGACTCGAACCCCCACAACAAGAGCCAGAATCTTGTGTGCTGCCATTACACAACCGGACAATTCTCCTCTTTAGTCCATTAAAATAATATAGCTTTCTTTCTTTGTCAATATTCCTACCGTTCCGTGTTATTCGCCATGATACTCAACGAGAGTAGTAATATTTACATTCGGAAGCATTTCTTTGAACTTCAGAAACGGCAATCCCACGACCGAAAATATATCGGTCACCGTAGCACCGGCTTCTTCCAATAGCTCTTTCGTGGCGCGCAATGTACCTCCGGTAGCAATCAAATCATCTACAATCAAAACAGTACCGCCCTTTGGGATGTCCTGTTTATGTATCTGAATTACATCTTCTCCGTATTCCAAACTGAACCGTTTACTCAACTTTTCACCCGGTAACTTCCCCTCTTTCCTTACCAAAAGAAGCGGCTTCTTTGTTCTAACCACAAAGGGGGAAGCAAACAGAAAACCTCGCGCTTCAACGGCTGCAACGGCATCAATTTTTCTTTCGGAATATATGTCGACCATCCTGTCGATGCAGTAGGAAAAAGCCTCCGGATTGGTCAGGATACTTGTAATGTCATAGAAAAGGATACCCTCTTTAGGAAAATCGGGGACCTTCCTGATCGCATTGTCCAAATCGTACGTACCGTTCATGAACTCCATCCTTCTGTCGATTTTAAGTGCTCGCAACCTACGGCTGAGGATAGTATGAAAGTGAAAAGGTGTCAATAAAATACAGTTTCTTGCATTTCTACGTGGTTTCGTATATTTTTTTAAGGAGGTAGTAAACACAGCCCTATTTTGAACGAGGCCCAAAGATGAATACTTTATTACCGGTAGCCAGCGGAAAGGGAGGAGTCGGTAAAACTCTTCTTGTCGCCAATCTCGGCGTTTCACTGGCCCGTCAAGGGAAAACAGTAATTCTTGTTGATTTAGATTTAGGCGGCTCAAACCTTCACACCTGTCTTGGTGTAAAAAACCGAAATATGGGTATCGGTAATTACATTTACAAGGAAGCCCAAAGTCTGGAATCACTTGTCGTAGACACCGGCGTTGACCGTCTCTATTTTGTCCCGGGAGATTCTCTGCTGCCGGGAACAGCCAATTTACAATATTTCATGAAAAAGAAAATCCTTCGCGAACTCCCTAAATTAACGGCCGACTTCATTATCCTCGACCTTGGAGCGGGTACCAGTTACAACATCCTCGATTTTTTTCTGACTACCTATTCCGGATTACTGGTGACCATTCCCGAAACAACGGCAATCCTCAATACCTATTCGTTTATTAAATCCGCTCTCTACCGTATGCTCTACAGAAGTTTTCCCCGAAAGAGTCAAGAGAGAAAAGCAGTCCATACTTTCCTTACAAAACGAATAGAAGGTGCTGAAAAAACCTTAGACGCTTTGATCCTCCTCCTTCGTGAAATATCGGAAGAAGCAGGTACAAAGGCCCAATCGCAACTTTATCGGTTCTACCCAAGGGTTGTTCTGAATATGGGAAGAACAAACCGAGATCTTGCGCTAGGTTCAAAGTTGAGGGAAATCGTGTATAAAAATCTCGGTATAAAAATGGAGTATATAGGTTTTATCGGCTATGATAATGATGTTACACGATCAATTCTTGAAAGGACACCCATGAACGTCCTCATGCCTCAATCCGATTTTACCTCGGGTATCAATACTATTGCCCGAAATCTTATAGCAGCGCCTTTACCGGAAGAGTTTCGGCTGTACGAAGGGAACGAAGATCTGTCGGAATTGATTGAAGAAGATCAGGAACAGGAAAATGAAACCGTCGAAATAGATACCGATTAAGATGATTTTACATCCGAAACCGATCCCGTCACCAATTTATGGATATTTTTTTCGAAACTCGCTAACGCGTGCCGAAGCATTCAAATGGAAATCGGAAACCCTACCTTCTTTCAGATAATGATAACCGATTCCCGCCACCATGGCGGCATTGTCGGTACAAAGCGAAAGAGAGGGGAATATCGTTTCACACTCCTCTATCGCGTTCATTTTTTTTCGCAAGTAGGAATTGGCTGCCACTCCTCCTCCGGCAACTACTGTTTTTGACCCGGTCTTTTGTATCGCCCGATCCACCCTGGATACCAGAATATCTATAGCTGCCTTCTGAAACGAAGCCGCTATATTTTCATTACTCTTTTCATAGCTCCTATTCCAGAATTGATCCAACTGATTTATAACTGCCGTTTTTAGTCCCGAATAGGATACGTCGAACTGGTGATCACCTTTATGAAGTGAGGGAAAGGGAAAATGAAACGCGTTTGGATCCCCCTTTTGGGCCAAAGAGTCGATTACAACACCACCGGGGTACCCCAAATTATAATGCTTAGCAACTTTATCAAAAGCCTCGCCGCAGGCATCGTCAATCGTGGTTCCTAACACATCGATATCATCATGGCCGTTGATTAAACCGATGATGGTATGTCCTCCCGAAACTAAAAGTCCTAAATGAGGGTATGAAATGTTGTACTCTAAATGAGGAGCATACAGATGGGCTTTGATATGATCAATTCCCACAAACGGTTTTCCCGACATGAAGGCAAATCCTTTTGCGAATGAAACGCCTACTAAAAGACTGCCGACCAAACCCGGACGACTGGTAACGGCTAATCCGTCAACCTCGTCCTTGCCGGTCCCGGCCTCGGCCAGGGCTTTTTCTACAACACTCTGTATCCATTCGGTATGCATACGGGAGGCAATCTCCGGAACCACACCGTTGTACGGCCTGTGAAAATCGATCTGTGTAGCAACTGTGTTGCTCAGAATTGTCGACCCGTTTTCAACAACTGAGGCTGCACACTCATCGCACGATGTCTCTATTCCTAAAACTATCATTCGTTCCTTTTCTCCGTTTCCCGCACAAGGTCCCCGATCGAGCCGACTGCAATATCCATTTCATCAATAACGTCCGCAGCCTGTTCAAGAATCTCGGGTAGCGCGTTACTCCAAACATGACCAATACACACCGCTTTTCCGTGCAACGTGGCTATTTCCACTCCTTTCTGAAGAGCAGAAATAACAGATTCTTGGTCATCAACATTATCCAAAAAAACATTACGATAAAGATACGGTATTTCCAATCTTTCTGAAACCGCTTTTACAACCGAATCGGATGTTGTTAGACTATCGATAAATTGTATGCCCTCCAGCTCAAGATTCCGCAGTACAATCTCCATAACGCGTTCATCACCGGTTGCCTTGGAGCCCATGTGATTATTTGCGGCAACTGCGGCAGGCACTTCTTCTACATATTCTCCAACTTTTGCCGCGATCTCATCATCGGTCATGGAGGTAAAAATTGCCTCCGGTCCCGGGTCCATTCCGTTTATCGGCTCCATAGGAATGTGAATCATAAGCTCTTTCTGCGCCATACTGATTCTATCGACCACCTCTTTCGTGTATGGCAGATGCGGCAGAACTGAAAAAGCAATTGGAAAAGGCAAGTCAAGAAACTGCTCAAGCTGCTCTACATTATACCCAACATCATCAATAATAATATAGATCGTCGGCGGCATTTCCTCCTTTTCATCAAGAGAGGTGACGTCAGGTATTCTTTCAGTCGGAGGTTCTTGATAGATGAGCGTAGGAGAGAGAGATTCCTCCGCCTCCTTTTCCAGAGAAAGAGACTGCTCCTTCCTGTCCGGGATAAGAAGGAGCAGAACTAAAAGGAGGACCGTTATGAAACAAAGAATTAATATGACTTTTTTTTTGGCGTCCACACGGATTACTTATTGGGCTAATTATAGACGTAGTCCCTTAGTTCATCGGCATGATTCCGTAATTTCTTAATTGCACGCTTTTCTATCTGTCGTACGGTTTCCGGTGATATCCCCATTTCTTCGCCGATCCGTTTTAGAGTATACTTCTCATTTCCGTAGAACGCGAATCTGTACATCAATATTTTCTTTTCTTTTTCCAGTAAATGCTCTAAAAAATGCATCGTATCCTCGTGCAAACTCTTTTCAATAAGCTCTCGGTCGGGATCATAGGAATTATCTTCGCAAAGATCGAGCAAGGTCCCCGCATCCTCGTTCGTCTCTGTTTCCAGGCTAATAACACTATTCGCTACCGACAGGATGGAAACAACGTCATTTTGAGCCATTTTTAGTTCATCAGCTATCTCTTGAATTGAAGGTTGACGGAGATATTTTTGACTTAAAACGGTGTATGTCTTCTGTATCCTTTTCAATGTCTCTTCCTTTCGATGAGGCAGCCGAATAGAGCGTCTTTTATTCGATAAAGATCGAACAATTGCCTGTTTAATCCACCATGCCGCATAGGTGCTGAATCGAACGTTCTTCCTATGGTCATACTTCGCTGCCGCCTTTATCAATCCCAGATTTCCTTCCTGTACAAGATCGAGAAGACTAACATCCGTTGTGAAATAGCCTCGAGCTATTTTGACAACTAATCGCAAATTAGCCTCGATAAGCTTTTGTCCGGCCTCTTGGTCGCCTTTCTGAATTCTCTTTGAAAGCTCTAATTCCTCTTCAAAACGTAAAAGTGGGATTTTTTTAATTTTATTGAAATATGCCTGAAGATTATCTTCGCTATACTGTTCTCTTTTCTTTTTTCCCATGGCATGTCTCCTGGGAATAATATAGCAAAAAATGTGCCAACAGCATTTTTTTAAAAATGAATATTCTATTTTCTTATATTATAATAATTTATTTGTAAACCAATAATTAGGGCGGGAGAAAAGCGAAAAAAGGTATACAATTTCATACATACCGGTTATGAAATTGTATAGAAACCGCAGGGAACAGTAAAAATAACTATTTCATTCGATTATAGATCATCTCGGCAAGACCGAGATCCGCTGTTCTGGAAAGCAGAGAGGCGTATTCATCGTAGAGCATATCCTCAAAAAAATCCCCCCCCATACCGCTATCCAGCAAACCGTTATCCGGTATGGTTTTACGCATAGAATCGAGCATTTGCTTGACGAAAAGGGCTTCGAAATCTTTACATGCTTCAAGCAGCTGTTTGTTTTTCATGTTTTTCGATGCACCTTCGGCTGTTTTTTGGGTATCAAACCTCATGTTTTTATAGTGCATCATCCCCACACTGGAAATATCCATAATTTACGCATTACCTTTTCAAATTGTTCGCTATTCCCAACATAGAGTCCGAAGTTTGTATGGCTTTGGAGTTCAATTCGTAGGCCCGTTGAGCTACAATCATATTAACCATCTCTTT
>CAZJBZ010000124.1:0-11733 GCA_964543975.1 uncultured Spirochaetales bacterium | reverse complement strand
AGCCTGGTACGGAAGAAAGGGAAGGCCCTCGATGAAGAGGCCGATACAAAAAAGCGGGCTTTGGAAAATGAGGCGAAGACCGCCATGCTGGTAGCGATAGACGGCGAACTTGCAGGTATCATCGCCGTCGCCGATACCATAAAACCTGACAGTGTTCAGGCAATCAGCCGGCTCAAGGAACTCGGTTTACAGCCTGTCATGGTAACAGGCGATAACGAACGCACCGCGACGGCGATAGCCACCGAAGCGGGAATAGAGAGAGTACTTGCCAATGTACTACCCGATCGGAAGGTGGAAGAAATCAAACGCCTTCAAGAGAACGGAGAAACTGTAGCCATGGCCGGGGACGGAATCAACGACGCGCCCGCGCTGACCCAGGCGGACGTGGGAATAGCGATCGGAACAGGGACCGATATCGCGATCGAAGCCGGCGACATTGTTCTGGTCAAGGGAGATTTAAGCGCGGTCGTGAAGGCGGTACGGCTCAGTAACGCCACCTTTCGAAAGATAAAACAGAACCTTTTCTGGGCGTTCTTCTATAACGTTATCATGGTCCCGCTCGCGGTACTCGGACTGATGCACCCTGTCTTGGCGGAAATCGCCATGGCCTTCAGCTCGATCAACGTTGTAACAAACAGCAGAAGACTACAGAAGGCGGACATTACAGCTTATACCCTCGGGGAGTGATGATAAACCCGCCTTTCACCATGGATCGGCTGTTACCGATAATGAGGGTCGTTCCCATCCGTACACGGTCGGCAGCCCCCGTTAGTTCGGCCAACGTGGTGATCAGACGCTCCTCCCCGTTACGACCGGCGTCGGTAACAATTCCAACCGGAGTATCGGACCGGCGATGGGGGAGAAAGATATCGGGAAGCTCCTGAAACAGCTTTTCCCGTTTTTTACTCTTCGGATTATAGATGACGGTGACAAAATCGGCGATTGCGGCTGCACGAAGCCTCTCCCGTATCCGGTCCGGTTCGGTCAATAAATCGCTTAAAGAGATGACTGCAAAATCGTGCATGAGGGGTGCACCGAGGACCGCTGCCGCCGCGGTGGCAGCGGTAATTCCGGGAATAACTTCGATCCCGATGCGTTCCACATCCTCTTCTTCGAGCAGCTCGAGGACCAATCCTGCCAACCCGTATACACCCGCGTCCCCTCCGGAAACCACGGCAACCGTTTTTCCCTGTCCGGCAGCTTCAACCGCATGTTCCGCCCGTTCCTTCTCTCGCCGCATCCCCGAGGTGTACACCTCTTTTCCCGGAATCAGATTTTCGATGAAGCCGATATAGCGAGTATAGCCTACAACCAGATCAGCGTCTCTTAGCGCCTGTACGGCACGGGGAGAGATTTCATCTTCGTTGCCCGGCCCGATACCGATAATGGCAAGCTTACCACAGGTTGCCTCACTTGCAACCACTCGGACATCCTTTTCCCGCGCTACGGCGACCGTAACCTCCCCATAGACCGATTTCGGAAGGATAATTTCAGCCCGCCCGGCTGCCAAAAGAGCACACGGTTCGGAAACCGCCCTAACGCCGAGACAACGCATCGTGACCTCGTTCTCTTCAAAAGCCCCTTCGGGCCCATAACTGAGTTTATTAATTTGCTCCGCGGTAAAAAACCGAAGCGGAATATCCAGTTGATCCAATCCCTCAATGAGCCCCGCTTCATCCTTCTTCAGATCGATGGTCGCGGCGCAGCGCACCTGATCAATATCGGTCCCGGCGTCCTTACAAGCGGAGCGCACCCCCTCCGTGATTTCTTCCGCAGTCACTCCCCTTCGACAGCCGATTCCGATGATTACCCGTTTGTTCGTTTCAGTCGCGGTGGTAACAACCGGTTCCGCTCCTACAATTGCCGCCGTTTTCCAGGCCAGCCGATTTGCCCCTCCTTCGTGACCTGAGAGCAAACTGATCGCGTAACGGCAGCCATCGTCGACAACCACAACCGCGGGATCGTGATATTTGTCGGTTAGAAGCGGAGCAATCATCCTAACGACGATACCGGTGGCCATAATGAAAACAAGTCCTTCATACCGCCGGAAGAGCTCTGCCGTCAGTGTCGGCAGCCCGCCCGGTTCTCTGCTATGAAAGTGACGCGCGCCGGGAAGTTCGCGGACCAGCAGCTCGGCGGTTTTTTTTCCCGAATCGGTTATGGTAATCACCGCGATCTTCATTGAAGCATACCTTTGTCATCATGAGTATAATCGGCTTTCGGATGCGGTCCGGCGGAATCTGTATGAGGTTGGTTGTTCCGTCCTCTTCGATAACCATGGGTGAACCCCGAGTCGTAGAGTTTCGATAATTCATACGTTCCTTCGCCCCGCCCTGCTCGAAGCACCTCTCCTACAATGATGAGCGCCTGTCTCGTGATTCCGGCTTTCGCCGCTTTTGTCGCGATATCGTCTAAAGTCCCGATTACGATCTCCTGATCGGGCCAGGAAGCTCGGTAGACCACGGCGACAGGCGTATTGCCGTTATATCCCTGTTTCAGTTTTTCCACCGTTTCAGTCATTTTGCCTGCCGATAGGAACAGGACCATTGTAGCCCGGTGTTCAGCCAAGAAAGCGATATCCTCCGTCGGGGGTGTTCTGGTGCGTCCGGAGACGCGTGAAAGGATCACCGATTGGCTCACTCCCGGCAACGTAAACTCCTGTCCTAACGCTGCCGCCGCCGCGGAAAAGGAGGAGACACCCGGGACCACCTCATACGGAATTGATTGCCGTCGTAAGAAATCGATCTGTTCCTGGATCGCTCCATAGACGGAAGGATCGCCGGTATGCAGTCGTACGATGATACCGCACCGTTCTTTCCCTGCAGAATAGAGAGCGAGCACCTGATCGAGAGTCATTCCGGCAGAATCGTGCAGCTCCGCATGGGGCCGACTCCATTCGAGAATCTCGGGGTTGACCAGCGATCCGGCGAAGATGACCACCGCCGCTTCCGTCAGCAATTTTTTACCCTTTACCGTTATCAGATCGGGATCTCCCGGTCCGGCGCCTAAAAAAAAGACTTTCATCTTTTTGTCCTCACAATCATCGTAGAGAGATACCCTGTAGCATCTACAGGGACGTTCCGCAGACCGCAGGCGGTCGTCTCCTCTTCTAAAAAGGCGCGCTGCGCAAAAAAAGCGTTGTCCTCCAGCTCCTTCTCGTACAAAAACACGCGCAGCGCGGGAAGTCGTCCCCCGATTTTATAGAATACGACCGTATCGAAAAGATTGATTATTGTGTTTAGCTCATCAAAATGGTCCGGTAGAGGAATGAGGGCCAGTCGTTCCCTCCCCTCCACAAGAGAAACATTCATGACCGCGGCGACCGCGTTCATGGTCTGTATTCCGGGAACAGTCTTGCATTCTATTTGAGGTGCAATTCTCCACAGAGCTTTTCGCAGATAAATCCAGGTGCTGTACACCGAAGGATCGCCCAGCGTGACGAACCCGCAGCTTTTCCCGTGGTCCACGAAGCCCGCGACTTCACGTGCCGCCTGTTCCCACCTTGTTTCCAATTCCTCTCTGTCCGTACTCATCGGAAACTCAATAATGCTGCACTTCGCCTTGGGGATACCCGCTTTCACAATGATCTCTTCGGCAAGAGAACCGGTCGCCTTTTTTCCGGCAGGAACGATAATCATATCCGCTTCTTGAAGGATATCCATTCCCTTAACCGTGATCAAATCAGGATCGCCGGGACCTATTCCGATCCCTTAGATAACTGTTGATTCTTCTCTAAAATAAGTACGCATAGCTTGTTTCTTTCGTCTTTCCTCTGATTATTTGGGCCCCTGGCCAACTCAGCAAGCCGTCCCTTCCTGACCGTTTCGGTGTTATACGAAAGATCGGTGCCGATATAAAAATCCCACTCCTCCATTTCGTTCGCAATGGCCGTATTATGGGCAAGATAACGGGCGATTATTTCAGGAGTGTTTTCATTATCGGTAAAGACAACCAGTCTGTCATTGCTCACCATCGCCGTTTTTAAAATCGCCAAGGGGCGTCCGTGAACACTTACGATCTTCGCGTTGTTGTACGAACAGGCGAAACGGGAACAGAGCAGTTGAAAACTTGAAACTCCGGGCAGCACCTCCAATTCTTCCGGTCCGAACCTGGTACGGAGCAGCTCGAGGTAGCTGAAGAGACAGGGGTCTCCGGAGACAAGGACCGCCGTTTTCATCACCTTTCTTCTCTCTTCGATACTGTCCAGTGCCTCCGAAAATGAAGATTCGATGACGTGGCATACCTTACCCGCTTTCCGATACCGATCAAGATGCCGGGCGGCACCTACTAAAAAATCACTCTCTTCAATGCGTTGTCTTGCGACGGGGAGGAGGTACTCATCTCCACCCGGTCCCATACCGATCACTGCGATTGTCCGATCACTCACTCAACTTCTCTCCTTTTCCCGCCTTTTCTCCCTCGTCCTCTTCTACCGGGAGCTGTACCTTTTGGGGGACACTATTAAGAACTTCCGCGTCCAAATTGAGAAGAATACATTCTATTGACGGTCCCTCTACCTTCACCTTTTCGCCGGAATCGTTTTTTTTCACATGCTCTTTCAATCTCGACTCGGCGCGTCCGGCGAGGACATCGAAAGCTTTCGTCAGCTTCTGCTTCCGGAGAAGCGGGACAGCCTCCTCCGCCAATCGAAGCTCCAAAAGCGTTTGTACCAAAGAACGGGAGGCCCCGCATGACGCGGCACACGCCGCAATTGTTTCCAACCTGGCATCACCGAATTTTGAGTGAGTGTTAAAAAGACCTGCCGCAATCTTTGCCGTCTTTCCGATGTGTCCCGCAAAAACAATTTCCTTGAATCCCCGGTGGGCGCACTGTTTAAAGGCGAATCCTACATGATCACCGACGGTGACCACCTGTTCCGCCGGTATCCGCAGTTTCTCCAAAAGATATCGTTCTCCCACATAACCGGGAGTAAGGTAGAGAGCACGCGTCCCGCGTTGTGACGCGGCCTTAACAACCATTGCGATGGTCGCCATAAACGCCTTTGAAGAACGCGGTTCAACCACTCCACCGGTCCCGATGATCGAAATTCCACCTTCAATTCCCAATCGAGGATTCCACGTTTTCTCCGCCAGCCGTTTCCCTTCGGGTACGAAAATCTCGACCTCAAAACCAAGTCTCCTCTCGGGGGCTGTTTTTCGAGGCGCATCCGCTTTTTGCCGGACTTTATTCAGCTCATCGAGCAACGGAACAAGCTCACCTCTGATCATCGCTTTCGGGGTAGGATTTATCGCCTTTTCTCCGACCGGTACTCGTAAACCCGGTTTCGTTACCGTCCCCACTCCTTCACCGCCGGCGATGAAGAGCATCTCATCGGCTTCACCGCCGGTGACAGATAACGTGCCGTCGACGATTTTCACCCGGGCACCGATAATCGCGTTATGCGTGATGTCGTCATCATCGCCCGCGTCTTTTCGGACCATGGCGGTGAACAACTCTCCGTCATGAGTAACCGCTTCGATCGGGATTTCGATCTCCCGTCCTCCGTATGCCCGTCCGCTCGCGGGTAACGTAACGATCACCGCGGTCGGCCGTTCGTCGCTGTGGACTATTGAACACTCGACTGCCAATTCCGCTGAAAAGCGGCGCGCCGCGGAGAGAGCGGCCGCTTTGGCGGCGGCGGCGGCGCACGTGCCGGTCGTAATACCTCGGCGAAGCCCTTCCACCGTCCCTAACACATCATGATAGTGCAATTTCGACCCGTTCACCGGTCATCTTCCTTTATCCCTTCAAAGCGAGAGCAATCAAACCATTGACTATTGCGGCGGCTATAGGAGATCCACCCCGCTCACTCACATTGGTTATGCGGGGAATATCCAGCCGGTTGAGGGCCCTCTTCGAATCAAGAGCTCCCACGAACCCCACCGGAACACCGACAATCAAAGCAGGTTTCGCCGCGCCCTCCTCTACCATCTCCATCAATTCGAAAAGAGCGGTTGGCGCGTTACCGATCGCGACGATCCCTCCCTCAATCTCGCCGGCCGCTTCACGCATTCCTAGCGCGGACCTTGTCGAGCGGGCGGATTTACTTTTGCGGACTACTTCCGGACTGCTCAAAAAACAGGCAACCTGCCCTCCAAGCTGCTCAACCTGTTGCCGTCTGATACCGGTACGGACCATTTCGACATCCGTGACCACACTTTTCCCGTTCTTCAAGGCCCTCGTGCCCGATTCAACCGCTTCCGGGGAAAAAAGAAATGTTTTCGCAAACTCGACATCTCCGGTTGTATGGGCGATCCGAATAATAATCTCCATCCGGTCGGCAGGGGCTTCAAAGTCGCCCAACCGTTCCCTGATAATCTCAAAACTTTTCCGTGTTATTTCTTCACCGCGTAAATGTTCCATTAAACCATCCTTTGTCTGCTGTTTCGACACAATGCTAAAAACCGCTCGGCCCAACGGAGATTGCCGGCGAAATGGATGTGAAAATAACCGGCGACGACATTGTTCCGGAGCAGGCCGTCTAATACAAACTGTTTTCCTTCTTTTTCCAATCGAAAACAAAAAGGCTGATCAGTCGCCGTGTTTTCCAATTTCGACCAATGGAAAACATGCCCCCATATGCTCCATCCCTTTTCCGCGATCGGTGTATCCGCCAATGCGACTCCCCGATAATAGCCGAGCGCCGTCAGCTTCTTCTCCATTACCACTCTGCCGGGGAACACACCTACCATCTGATACGACCCGCCGTCAAACGTGAGCAGCTCATTCATCAAATACATCAAACCGCCGCATTCCGCGTATATGGGGAGTCCTTTTTCAGCGGCCCTGTAAATCTCATCCCGCATTGATCGGTTTTTTTCAAGACGGTCCGCACACAGCTCCGGATAGCCGCCTCCAAAATAGAGACCGTCGACTCCTTCCGGCAGATGCTCGTCGGTTGTCGGCTTGAAGGGAAAAAGTTCCGCTCCCATGTGCCGAAAGATGTCCAGGTTGTCCTGATAGTAAAAATGAAACGCATCATCAAGAGCATATCCGATACGGACGGCTTCGGTATTGGAAAAACATGCACTGTTTGGGAAAATATCCGGATCATCGGTTTGCCGAGGCTCGGTATTCGGCCGGCTGCTTTCGGGCCGAGAAGAGAAATCAATCCGTGCGCCGCATTCGCCCTCCGGACCAAACTCGTTTGTCGTTAATGCACCCTCCCCGGCGCGCTCGGCCTGAGCGAGAATTTTCTCTATATCGATATGCGCTTCAATCAATTCGGCCAAACCTAGCGTAGACTCCGGCAGTGTATCCCTCTCCCACGCGGGAACAAGTCCCAGGTGCCGCTCCGGCAGCGTTATCTCCGGGTTTTTTGGAAGACCGCCCATGACCGGTACTCCCGTATGATGTTCCACGGCATCCTTTACAAGTTTGTAATGATTTTCGCTTCCTACGTTGTTGAGGATAAATCCCCGGATCGGCGTAGTCGGATCGAACCTGACATAGCCCAGAGCGAGGGCGGCGGCACTTCTCGCCATTGCCCGTACATCCAAACAGAGGATGACTGACGCGTCAACGATTTTCGCGATCTGGGCCGTGCTGCCCAATTCATCGTTCCCCGAAAAACCGTCGTACAGTCCCATCACCCCTTCTATAATCGAAATATCGGCTTTACAAGCGGCCCTTTCGAAGGTTTCCCGGACCCCTCGCTCACCCATCATTACCGAGTCGAGATTTCGTCCGGGGATGCCGCAGGCCAAGGTGTGAAATCCCGGATCGATATAATCGGGTCCTACCTTAAACGGCTGGACCCGTAATCCTCTCCGTTTGAGGATCACTATTATACCGATGGTTATCGTCGTTTTTCCGGTCCCGGAGTGGGTACCGGCGATAACTATTCGGGGAGGAGCGGATGGTGAGTTCATAGCTCGATACCTCTTCTAAAGGGAACGCCCCGTTCTTTATAATGTTTCACCGCAATCATCTCCGTAATTAAATCGGCGTACGCGTAGAGTTCTTTCGGCGCGTACCGCCCGGTTAAAACCAGTTCAAGCCCCTCCCGCTTCTTCTTAATCAGATCGATGACACCACCCACATCAACCAGTCCATAATGGACCGCGCAATTGATTTCATCGAGGATAAGGAGATCGCAGGCTGACGTGTCCATGATTTCCCAGGCCCGTCTAAATCCGGCGGAAGCCGCCTTTACATCTTCATTCGTGATGGGAGATTTTATTTTTCGCCGTCTGCCGAACTGCTCAATAGAAATCGAGTCGCCCCATCGTTGTATCGCGTGGACCTCGCTCGAAGGTTGATCTTTAAGAAATTGAACAATAACGACCGTAAGTCCGGCACCTACAGCCCGCAAGGCAAGCCCGAATGACGCGGTCGTTTTGCCCTTTCCGTCCCCGGTATAGAGATGGACATACCCTTTTCCCTCATCGTTCATGAATGAGCAGTATACTCGGATATTCATACTCTCTCAAGGTCCGTAGAATTCCCGACAGGGAGAAAAGCCCTTGTTACGAAGTTCAGAGTTCAGTAGGATAAGGATTTATGAAAACAGTGATGGTCCAGGGGACCGCCTCTTCCGTGGGAAAAAGCATTCTGGTAACCGGTCTCTGCCGAATTTTTGCCCGAAAGGGATACAAGGTCGCCCCCTTTAAGGCCCAAAACATGGCGCTCAACTCGTTCGCAACACCCGAAGGTGCCGAGATCGGCCGCGCTCAGGCGGTACAGGCACAGGCGGCCATGATCGATCCGCATACGGACATGAATCCGATTCTCCTGAAGCCTGAAGCGGACTCCCGTTCCCAAGTGGTCGTGATGGGTAAACCGTGGAAGACGCTGAAGGCGAAAGAGTACTATACGGTAAGAGAAACGCTCTGGCGGTACGTTTCCGACGCTCTGGAACGGCTTGGTTCCCGCTACGACATCATCATTATCGAAGGTGCCGGAAGCCCGGCGGAAATCAACCTGAAAAAGGACGAAATTGTCAACATGCGCGTCGCCCGACACCTCGGTTCGCCTGTTCTCTTAGTGGGCGACATCGACCGGGGCGGCGTGTTCGCGTCGCTGTACGGTACCTACGCCCTGCTTACCCCGGAAGAGAAACAGTTGATAAAAGGTTTCGTAATGAACAAGTTTCGGGGAGACAAGAGCCTTCTCTTCTCCGGTCTTCAGATGCTTGCCGATCTGACCGACGGTGTGCCCACTCTCGGTGTCGTTCCCATGCTGAAAGATCTCTACATCGCCCAGGAGGATTCCGTCTTTCTCGATACAAACCGCACCCTCGGTGAAGGCGGCCAAATCGATATCGTTGTCGTCCGGTTCCCCCATCTTTCCAATTATGACGATTTCGATCCTTTGGCCCGGGAGCCGGGAGTTCGAATAAGATTTGTCGAAAATCCGCGGGAGGTCGGAAAGCCGGACGCCGTCATCCTCCCCGGAACAAAAACCACCATAGCCGATCTCCTCTGGTCGAGGGAAAGAGGATGGGCGGACGTGATCGGGTCATCGGCGGCCGCCGGAATGCCTGTCGTGGGAATATGCGGCGGTTACCAGATGATGGGCGGAGAAATCACCGATCCACATGGAACAGAACCCAACCACGGTTCGATCGAAGGGCTCGGTCTCTTGGATGTGACAACCTGGTTTCGTCCGGTAAAAACCACACTTCAGCGCACCCGGACCGTTACAACGGAGACCGGGTTTTTCAGTAACCTGACCGGCACATCGGTTACCGGTTATGAAATCCACATGGGAGAATGCAGCTACGGTCCTACCGCCGAAAGCATTTTCGGATCTGATAACCAAGAGCAGGATACCGCCGTTGCCGCTTTGTCGACTTCCCCGGACGACAGAGTGGGCCAAACTACCATGGATGGGGCGGTCACTTCAAACGGCAAAGTGTGGGGCTGCTATCTCCACGGTCTTTTCGATAATCCGAGTTTACGGAGAGGGTGGCTCATTTCTCTCGGTTGGGCACCAAATCCGGCGGACAGTGAAGATGAAGCGGCCCTTTCCGCCACCGAAGATTTACGGGAACGGGAATTCGATCGACTTGCCGATCATCTGGAAAAGCACCTGGATATGGAGCGGATCACGAAGATTATGGAGCTGTGACAAACCGGAGACAAAATAACAGGGACCGAATCGGTGCCGCGGATTTTTTTGTGGTGGGAAAACCCTCTACCACACAATCGATATCGGATTTATCGAAAAACGAGCCTCTTCCATAGACGCGGGTCACCGTATTGCATCCGAATCTATCTTCCTCTCTTATTTGAAACCATGTGTAACTACTGCATGAAACATGCGCCGCCGAACCGATTATCGAAAAAAACTGCATGTGCCGCTATATGACTCGAGGGGTCAAGGAATCATGCTGCATCCATTTCGGCATCATGTCGATTTACAAGGCCGAATACATCATCGACGTGGACAGGCAGACGTGCATCGGCTGCATGGAGCACTCCCCTCTGGCCCTCCCCCTGTACCGGATGCATGAAATGCGAGGATGCCTGCCCTGAACAGGCGATCACTGTACTGCCGAAGGAGACCTGCTGACCCGGAACAAACGCGGCGCCTTGCCGACTGATCACGAAACTTGTTGACTTTTTCTATAATATTTATATATTAGTATCAGAAACGTTTTTTAAAAAAGGAACACTCATTCATTATTAGTCTTTATTATTCTGTATGCCTTCCACGTGAAGGGGTGGGACCTCGTTTCATATGTATTCCACTCATGTGGATTGAAGCGGGTTAAGTAGACCTGCCTCCATCAACAGTTCGACGGTCCATGCTGAAGCATATGCCACAACGGTAGTGCATTTATCGGCGTGGGCCCCCGCTTCTTCAAATGCAGGCCGCACATTTTTGTCCCTCAGAATATATGTTTTTCCGAAAATTACTTCATGAATGTCGCCGCAGGTGACGCTTCCGTACGTTTCGATGAAACGATCGTGCAATTTTCCGACAAGTTCATACGCCTTTCGCTGCGCGTCCTTATCGTTATCGAAATAGTCGAGCCGCCTTCCCTTAATACTGCTTAAAAAGAGCGATCCTCCGGTGTACCCCCCGCACGATCCGTCACCGCACAGTCCGATTCCGCCGGAAAGTCCCCCCGCCGCTTGAAAAAGGGTCTCGTCTTTGCGGCCGGTACAGTCGAACATCGCTGCAAGCAGACATTGCGCGCACCCCTTGTAATACTGTTCCTTGGCGAAGCCGCTCGAATAGGCTTCTTTAATAAGGGCAAGGTTGTCCCATTCAGCATCAAAAAAGGTCCCTTCACCTATTTTTCTATACTGTTCGTAGATGGTTTGGATAAGGCCGGCCTCTCGGTCTAAGCCTGTATATGTTTTGATATCTTCTCTCTGAAGCGGCCCCACCTCCGAGTTCAACGGTTTGAACAGAAATGCCGCGGCAATCGCTTTGGAGAGCGCGTAGGGATAGATGCCGTGTTGTCGCGCCATACGTGCGGCGCCGGTCAACCGTTCATCGCGTGTAATCTTGCGCGCGGGGTCTCTTCCGATCCGTTCCAGGGTGTCCTCTAAAGCGGGATTGGTCATATGAGCGAGCACCTCTCTGTTCCACTGCTCGGTCTCCTCATCTTCCATGTCGAATTCCGCCTGGAGCCCCTTCCCCGCTTCAGCCAAGGCCTCACGGCCAAGCCGCATAATCTCTTCATCCTCTAAGCACTGAACGACCGAAGTGTAGTCTTTCAAGTTTCCCAGATAGGCAAACAGGGCGTGGATCATGTTGTAGGTATAGATCTTCCTTAAT
>CAZJBZ010000123.1:10150-11844 GCA_964543975.1 uncultured Spirochaetales bacterium | reverse complement strand
TCAAAATAAAATCTACTTCGAAGCCTGTATTCGAACGCCAGTAGGATAACCGGGAAGTCGGTCTCCGATAATCAATCCACCCACGTAGTTCCATGAATATAAAATGCTCAAAGAACTCGCCGAAATCAGCACTTTCCGGTAAAACCGCCGGCAGGTGACGTAATGTTCTGACAATTCCGAGATCAAAAAAATAAAACTTTGCGGTCTCGATTGCCTTCCGCTTTACCGTTTTAGTAAACGGTAGTAGTTCGTATCCGAGAAGTGTATCAATTAAAACTTGATACCATAACCGTACAGTCTGTCGTGGTACTTGTGCATCACCGGCAACATTGGTGTAATTAATCATTCGAGCATTTGTTGCGGCGGCTGTCTGTAAAAAGCGAGTAAAAGCAGGAAGGTTTCGAGTTGCCCCTTCTGCAGAGATCTCTTCAGTAAGATAGGTATTCACATAAGAACTCATATCTTCTACCGGATTTGAAGACAAATAATGAGGCGGTAACAGACCGCATTCCATAATTCGTTCAAGAGAAAAATCAGCTCCTTCTATTTCAGGGTACAAAAAGGGATGCATAAACCTTGTCCGGGCCCTTCCGCCAAGCAGATTTACTCCCGCAGCTCTTAATTTTCGAGCGCTGGAGCCTGTAAGAAGAAAACGGATTCCTCTTTCTTCAATAAGGAGATGGACCTCATCCAGCATGAACGGACACTTCTGAATTTCATCTATATATACGACGCAATTTCGCAGATTTTTCGCCTCAATTTCCTGCCGCATATAGGACGGATCGGATGTAAGTCGTAACCGAAGGGTGTTGTCTAGTAAATTATATGTAAGTGTCGGAACGTCATGCAACTCCTCACGTACATAAGAGGATTTACCGGTTTGCCTTGGTCCCAACAAAAAAAGTGATCTTTCAGCGAGTAAAGCTCTAACATCTATGAATCTTTTTCTATACCCACTCATAAAAACCTCAAAATGCTTATAATCGCCAACTGAGTTGGCAGATATTATAATAATCGCCAGTAGATTTGGCGTCAATTGGAAAGAAAGAAAGGTCAAAATAAAAAAAGTAGTTTTTCCTGCAATGAGTTTGCTAATTTTAATACAGGTAATTTTAAAAACATAACCTTCAGCTCGACTTTATCTCAAAGGATAGTAAAATCAATTTACCTAAATAACACCACATTCAAATTTAAAAAAGTTATTTACTTTGATTAACCCACCCATAATACCAAGAAAAGATGAATCATATTCATACTTATCTGTCCATGAAAATATATTGTCATTCTTACAATGGTTTATTGATCGCAGATGCAATTCTTTTATTTTATTAAACCATAACTGAACAGAATTTTCCTGTATAGTCTGCCAGCTTACCGGTATTCCTAATTCTAATTTTTGTACCACATCTGCATCTATAACCACTGTCGCAGTGTCTGCTGCGATGATATGATATTCTTTTTCCACTTCCTTGAAATTAAGTTTTTTTTCTTCAGAAAGAATGTTGTCTGATTTTTCTTTCTCTCTTTCATTAACTCTGGAATATTCCTTTCGTAGAGCTGTAGTCGATAATTCTGTTAATGATGACTCTGGTTGAATTATATTGCTCCATAGTTCGGTAAACACAATGCATGACTCTCTAAATCCGGGATGCATATTTAGACCATTCGCAGGTACAATAGTAAAATCGTAAAGT
>CAZJBZ010000123.1:0-10140 GCA_964543975.1 uncultured Spirochaetales bacterium | reverse complement strand
CGGTTTATCCTTCCAGCTACTTGCAATAAACTTGCTACAGAACATCTTTCACGAAATCCTATTGAAAAATCAAGATCTACTCCTGCTTCAACACAACTTGTTGCGATAAGGTACCATGTGCGTTGATTCCATTCGCTATCTATTTGTCTTCTTTCAATTTCTTTTAAGATAACATCTCTATCTTTAGGAGTAAGAGCCGTACTAAGATGAAGAACTTGCTTATCTTGTAAGGAATTATTCATATCCTTTAAAACGGATGATAGGGCATACGCCACCACAGCAGAGGATTGTACTGTATTCATAATAATCAAACAGGATGGCCTTATCTGTGTATTAAGCTCATTCCAAGATTTTAGATCCCGGATCTTATCAACAATGTCATCTAAAAATAATGCATTTTCAATCTGCTTGAATTCGATTCTTTTAGATTCTAATTTTTCTGCCTTTTTTTGCAAATTCTCAGGAAATAAATCAGGCAATGACTGTAATTCTTCTTCTCCTATTAGATATTTATCATTCCAGAATTCTACCATTGAGCCGGAAGAAAAAACAATGTTGCATCCCCATTCATGCGATAATTTTCTAAGCCAATGCCAGCTTATTTTTAAAAGCCAAGCAGGGAGACATGCA
This sequence comes from uncultured Spirochaetales bacterium, assembly GCA_964543975.1. Taxonomy (GTDB): domain Bacteria; phylum Spirochaetota; class Spirochaetia; order SPDA01; family CAZJBZ01; genus CAZJBZ01. Next base: position 9,510 of record CAZJBZ010000123.1, on the reverse strand, counting down.
TGTGATTCATCAATTATGATAGAGGAACCCACAACAGCTTGAAATTTCCTTAATTTGGTTGGATCAGCACTCGCAAAAGTTTCAAAAAATTGAACGGCAGTTGTTACTACTATTGGAGCTCGCCATAGAACAGTATATTGACGCATATCCTTATCGCTGAAATCTGCTTTATGATGATGTGCGACAATTATTTTTTCGGGCGCTTCTCTCTCCAAGACAATGGCTTTGCGGAGGATTTTAACTGTTTGATCAATTATATTAGAAAATGGTGCTAAAATAATTATTCTACTCGCATTACTCTTTATTGATTTTCTTAATAGATAAGCCAGCACGGATGTTGTTTTTCCTAATCCGACCGGAGCAGAACACATAGCTAATTTTGATTCGAATAGTTCACCTGTGTAACAGCGTTGATAAAATAATTCACGTAGTTCATTTCGTTCTTTCTCTGTATCAGAGACATCTTTTTTAATTGATTTCACATATCTATCAAGCATGGATAGACGTTCTTTCCAAAATGTTTCATGTTGAGTAAAAGGTAATATTAATGTATCTGAAGAATAGGCGCTTGCACTACCGTGATCGGCAGCAACAAGACAGGAAAGTATCAGCCTAGTCATTAGGCCATTTTCAGGCAGTTGCATTGAAACATTCGGCCAATCTCCACAGCATTCTCTCTGTTTGGTAATATATTTATCGAGATTTATATCTGTTTTTTCGATAAAATCAAAATGTCTTAAGAAATCTTCCCTCGTGATGTAGTCGGCAGTTTTTGATCTTTTATATCGTAATCCACGTAAACAAGTTGCAGAAAGTTTCGTGCCTGTTTCTGCTTCTAATTGCCGTATAAAATACTTTTCAGATTTTTTACTGGGTAATCCAGGAGAATGATGGCCTCTAATAATCCATGCTGCCAATTCATTATGCATGGAATCTGCAACGGCGACTCCGGCATCAAGATGGTCTACAGGTAGTCTGCCTTTTCTTTCACCTTTTAATATAGATTGATTTTCTTCATCAAGCTTACCCATATCGTGCAACATTAATGAAGCTTTAAATGTATACAATATTGTCTTTTTTTGTTCTTCGTCTATATCTGAGAAAGAGAGGAGATAATCTAATAAAGGACAGCCATACTCCACCATCTCTTTGACATGCGATGAATACAAATGAGGTTGTAATTCGGGTTTTTCTGAGGGCGGAGTATGGGCGATATAATCCATTTATATATTTCCCACCAAATCTTCAACTTTATTGAAACGATTCGTTAAATTACCTAAATCACTTTTTGACGGAATATCATAATCCTCCATAGATGAAGGTTTGGAAATACCATCCTTAACTTTTGGGGTTAAAGCCTTGATAAATAAGTGCTCAGGGCAAGAGCCCAATGTATTTTTATGCTCACTGAACCAGGCATGTAGTGTGGAAATTTGAGGACGAATTGCCGAAGCGGTATGCATATATATATAGGGCACCAAAAATTTAAATAATTCAAGGTCCTCCGATGTTGCCCCTGTCTTGTTGGCGATACCAGGATTAACAAAAATAGGAATTGTGTATATCCCATGCTGAACAACCCGAAAGGCCAGAGGCGCCATTCCGCGATCTTTTCCTTCCTGAACGCCAGATTTATTCGTGTTAGTCATTCTTACTATATCAATGGGAGCTATAGAAAGGCCGACTCCTATTTGTATAGCTCCTGTATTAATCAAATGATTATACCCCCCTGTTTTCTTTTTTTCTTTTTGTTCTGCACTTAGTTCAGAGTCTTGGAGTGATTCCAGAAATGTATTACCAAACAATCGTGCATCCCAATATGTTTTTTGAAATACTTTTTTATCCATGTTTTTTATCTCATCACGATTACGACCGCGTTCTTCTAAAATCCTAAAATAATTCCCGGTAGATGATCCCAAGTTTAATTCTTCTTTTGCTGCATTAAAAAGCTCAGATTCTGCTCCTACTAAATCACGAAATTTACGTTTTAAAGAAACAGGACTAATCATACCCAGACCATCAAGCTCTCTGGTTCTAGGTTCCGATTCCATATCAGGATCTCCGTTAGGATTGGACATTGTAACATCCAATACAAGTAATCCTACATGTCTGTTAAATTCTGCTTTCATTTTTACGCTCCTTCTGTATTGTTTTCTTTTTTCGTTTTTTCAAAGGGTCTCCCTACAAGATATCCCATCATAAGTTCGGCTTTATATGTATCATTTATTAACTGAGAATTATCTGATAGATGCTTTTCTATATTAGATGAAAAGCCTTCCAACCAGACAGAGGCCGATAAACCGGCAATAATTGCTTTGTCATCTATTTTTTTATTCTCTACTCGCTTTTTTTTAGCCCATACCTTGTAAGGTTTGATTCGTGAAGCTAAAAATGCCAATGCTTTTATAGGACTTTGTAAAGCAATATTATAAGTAGCATTTCCAATTAGTGTGTTGGGAATATCTCCTTTTCTCATGTCCTGACAATAGCCTATATGTAATTCATCTATTGCCGAACATAGCTGACCTAATTGATAAGCAAAACTATTCATATAATCCTCCTTTATTCTCCCGGCTTTATACAAAAGAACTGCAAACAATGTTGCTGTCTTTAAAGCAAGGGTATTTTTATCTGGTATTGTTACAACCCGTTGACTATTCTTTAATAAGCGCCATTGATTCTTACTCAACGCACAGTATCGAAACAAAGGTTCTAACTGGTTCGCAAGTTTTTTGATATTTCCTAATACCATTGTTTTTACATTGTCAGATCTAGTCATAAAAAGAGCCATTGTATCTGCGAGACTCATAGGGCTCACTGATGTAGATGATAAACCATCACGTATATATTTGTTTTTTGTTAGATAGATTGTTTCGATAGGGGCTAATACCCATGGCCCCAGGAGTTTACTCTCTGTTTTTATTTTGGCAAAAAGCTTAAAATCAGGTAAATTCTTACATGCTTTGAGCCATTCTTTTGAAGCTTTACTCAAAGTTCCTATTGTCGAAGATGTGGCATAATTAACTTTACGATTTGCCTTATCAAGAACCGCGATTTCTGCAATTTCGACAGAATCATCTGGAGTACAATTACTCTTTTCAAAGAGTTTAAGAACTGTATTAGTGGCATTTTGATAGTCGTCGAAATCATCAATGTCATACCCTGTAATTAACGGAGTAATTGTTAAATTAAAATTGCTTATACAATAACTCAAAAGAAGACTCGGGGATGAGCCAGTCGATGAAGGAATTTTTTTCCAAGTTTTACCTTCCAGGCTGTCTTTAGTTAAAAAAACAATCGAAGCTGCTATTTTTTCTCCTATCAACCGGTTCAACGAAAATGAATCTGTTCCGGCTTTTCCATATCGTCTAACAGTTGGTCCACTGGTTGTATCACTTTTAGCGAGAAGAATAGTCGAACCAACTACATTTAATTTTTCAGAAGGGAATTTTTCGGAAAGAACTTCCCCTTCATTATTCGTCAATGCACAAATAGCTTGCTTGATTTTCTTATCCTGTTCTGCTTCATATAACGCTTTTGATAAAACAGGTATTCTCTTTCTAGAAGTAGCGTATATATCAATATCTTTTTCAGGCAGACAATCAATCAGGATTGTGATTCTGTTGTTGTCTTTTAATTTACCCTTATTTTTTACTCCAGTATCACCAAAAAAAGTATCTGATATTGCTTTCAACGTTTCTTTATCACTATTTATGGTCAAAAGGGATTTCAATTTTTCCGCGAATTGAGAAAGTATTGCTAATCCCTTATCTCCGGCCTTGCTGTAACGTTCGAAAAGTTCATATACGAAACGACCTTCTTGATACTTTAGTAATGGCTTTTTTAGTTGTTCCTTACGCTCTAAAATTCTTTTCCGGTAACCTGGCCAGCATTCGATATTAGGCATAACGACAGAGTATTCATTGATTAATTCCTCAGTTATGGTCCGATATGCTGTAGTATCCGGATTCTTATTCTTTTCTTTCCATTCCATGTAACCATTGTTCCCATCGAGAACAAACGGATATTCGAATTTTACAGCTGGAAACTGATTTTTATTACCATCACCGATAGACCAAGTATCCTTAATCTTTTCCTTGGTTAATAATTCTATATGATCAACAATCCCATCTTTTGTCAGACTTACTCTAAATGTCGTTCCCTTCCCCGGAGAAACAATATCATTATGTTTGATTTCTGGTTCTTCTCCGATATCTTTTAAACCTTGGTAAACTGAATAAAGTTCATTAATCATAATAATACACTCCACCCCGAATGACAGCCTTTTCTTTTTGGATAAAACTTGGTTCATAAGATCCGCCTATCGCTTTATCGAATACCTGTTTTAAGACAGAAACCATATTCAGATGTATTTCCGTATCTACTTCCGTTTGTTCTGTAATTTTATCGGTGTCGCGAAGAGGTCCCCAATAGCTTGGAACAAATTCATTCCATCCCAATGAGGGAGTTTTATAACATTGGCCTTTTGATAAACGTCTTGAAAACATAGTCTGTAAAGCATGACAAGGGTTATTCCCGTTTTTTAAGTGTTGACCACTCCCGTTTTCTATAACAGCATATAAGCGGTAGCAAACATCTGAAAGAATCAAAGCATGAAATTGGAAATTGACTTTGCTTTTTTCTCTTAAAGGGCCTCTATAATTTGTTGTATATCTTTGAAACCGTAACTCACCGCAACGAACATTTTTCTTTTTACATATTTCTACTTTCACTGGTTGTATCCATGCTTTCCCATCATTATAGAATGCGATGGATTCAAAAATACCTTTTGCCGCTGACCATGTTGGTACAGGATAGCTTGTAGGAGTGGCTCCAGTGTCTGGTCTAGACCACATCGCAAATGGTCCGGCAATTTCCAAAGAAATTCCATATTTATTCATAAACGCTCCTTTCTAAGTAAATTTACTTTAATACGTTTACTGTATTACACATGATCTCAAAAAAGTTAATTATCCTGTATATTTTTAATGGGTCTATCAACACTACAAGGATACTCCATTAATTGTTTTTCATTCTAAACATTTCCATCATTATCTATGTTTTTCCTCATTCTCGTTGTATCCCCGTCGTGGTTAATCCAAACCTCTTCCGCAGCCGGAAACCGTAACCGCAACACACCACGCTACACCACAAACCGTTCCCAAACCGGACGCCGGCCGTTAAAGTTAACCAGAAAACCCAACCGGAACCCTGAAATGCGTAGGTAGTTGATAACCTGCGCCCGCATGGCCCCGCTCAGCTCAGCCACGGACTTTAGTTCCAGGATGACCCGCCCCTCATCCGGCGCGGCACCGGATACAGCCAGGTCGGCCAAATACTCTCCCACAACCTCTCCCTTGTACTTAACGGTAAACGGCGCGTTGTAGAGCACCTGCAGCCCCATTGCCCTGTATTCATAGTAGAGCGCGTTGTGGTAACACCCTTCTAAGAGCCCCGGACCCAACGCCCTGTGGACGGCCATGACTCCGTCGATTAGTTTGGTAGACAAAACCGGAAACACCATACTGTTTTCCTCCTTTTTCTTTTGCCTACCACCGAAGGTCCCCTCGCAGCCCGTCAAGACCGCCCGCAGGGCGCTCGCCTTGGTCTTGACTGCGAGAAGGGACCGGTATAATGGAAGAAACAGGAGGAAGAGCGGTTGAATTAGTTTAAGAACCACCCCACTTAGTATACGTTTTGAGAAACACACCCGCCTGAGCGGAGAAAACCGGCTTAACAGTGGTGCCCTTCTTACGTGCTTTGGTAATGAGTAAAAATAATCGGTGCTGTTGTGTGCCGAGACCAACCCTCATCCTTTGTCGGTATACTCTGCCGCTTTTCGTTATAGAAAATAGTATACACTATGGAAAGGCAAAACACAAATATTTTTACTGCGAGTGTCTGTATATGTAGATGGACCGCTCTTGGTAGGATCAGTGTAATATAATCCTGACGTCTGCCGCTGAAGTTATCAAGAAAACCCGACCGCCCCTCACCCGGTACGGAACCGGAAACGGTATACTGTTTTACACCCTTTTTTTAATGTCGTGTTCTTATCGTGGATTTGTCGTGGTTAATTTATGTCCTGTCCCTGCAGACCCTGCCACGTAAAATAACACTATCATTCGGCCGGGTTACACCATATCGGTCAATTTTTCTACCCAATAGAGCGGGCAGGATACAGGAAAGCTCCAGCTGCATTCGCTCTAAAAGTTCCACATGCTACTGTATTATTTGGATACCGTCGATAAGTCACTGCCTTGTTTCTCGATAAACGCTAAAATTCGCCAACTGAGTTGGCGTTTATTATAATAATTGCCAACAGAGATGGGTTAATAAGGAAAAAAGTTTTGGTGAGTGAAAGATTTATCCCTGCAGATAGATCGACATACGCTTTCTAAAAACCGCAGCCCTTCATTAAAATAAAGTATACCAAGTTTGCGGAAATCGTTTAAATAGCGCTGCAGTCTTTCCGGTTGAAAGTGAATAAATCTATCGTGTGGTGTTTGTTGACCCATACTTGTATAAAACAGATGATTTTTACCTGCTGCTTAAAAATTTGGGAACAAAGTTGTCGTACAAGATACAAGAGAATTACGGTAATTCTTTTTTTGAAGGGTCAATAGACAGATTAGGTGTAACATTATAGAATTAAATATGCTGGACTATATCAATGTTTTTTGGAATTGTGGTAAGGATATATACAAGTGTAGCTGAACATAATCCCCCGCATTTTCATGCTTATTATCAGGGTATGAAGGGTATATTTAGTATTAACGACTGTGAAATGATAGAAGGCAATGTACCAAATAAGCAAATTAAATTGATTATCGCTTGGTCCGAACTACATAAAGATGTGTTATTGGCAGATTGGGAATTGGCTCAAAATGGTGAGACTCCTTATAAAATAGAACCTTTGAAACGAATGGAGAGTTATCCATGTACTTAGGAATTATTGATGTGAAATCATTACCTGATTATCAACTTGAACTTACATTTGAAAATAATGAACGAAGGGTTTTTGACGTGAAACCGTATTTAGAGAAAGGGATTTTTGCCGAATTAACGGACAGAAAAATATTTGAATCCGTTCGGGTTAGCTTTGATACAATCGAATGGGAAAACGGCGCCGATCTGGATCCGGAACTATTGTATGAAGAGAGCGTGTCGAAAGATGCGGCCACACCACAAACCGTTCCTAAAGAGGGTGCCGGCCGCTGAAGTTATCAAGAAAGCCCGACCGCCCCTCACCCGTCGCCGGACCGGAAACGGCATACCGTTCTATGCCCTTTTTTAATGTCGTGTTTTTATCGTGTCTTTGTCGTGGTTAATTAATTTCCTGCCCCTACAAACCTTGTCACGGAAAAGAACGCCCTATCATTCAGACGGGTTACACCATATCGGTTAATTTTTCTATATACGCTTTATGTGCCTGTGTGAATCGTTCAGTTAATTCCGGAATCTTCTTTTGTATGAGCATGATCCTGTCCGGGTCGAGTCGTCTATCGTAGAATGTTCGAAAAATATGTCGAAAGCCCAATAGTTCGTTGCAGAGATATGCTGTCTGTCTGTCCAATAGAACGGGCCGGATACCGGGGAGCTCCAGCTGCATTCGCTCTAAAAGTTCCTTGTGCCACGATACGGCAGGAAGATCGTTTTCAAAGTATTTGCTGATCCTGCGAAAGTAGTTTTCCATTGAAGAATATAAGACGTTTAAGGAATATCCCAGTGCCGCCCAGTCTAATTCGTCAATCGCTCCTTGCTCAATCCTGTCCCAGGCTTTTTTATTGAGCTGAATGTTCTCCTTCGCCGCCTCAAATTCTTTTTCTAATTGAGCAATAAGTATGGCGATGCGATCAGGATCGTGAACCATAAACAACTATTCCTTTTGTATCGATTTCATCTTTAATGTGTGAAATGCAGGTATCATAATCGACGAGATCGATTTTAAACGGGCTATTTAATGTTTCCGCCGCGCAAAGGTAATATTCACGGCCTTCGAATGACAAATCGATATCAAAATTTTCGGAACGAATGGTATCTTCAACCAGAGAGCCGAACAGGATGATCCGTTTAAGAGACGGATCGATCTGTTGAAAGCGCCCGATCAGCCTGGAAATCTCACGAAAAGCTTCTTCCTTTCGGTTTTCTATTCGTTTCTCTTTCTCCATGAATGTACGAGCACGTTTCTGTGTAACCGCGTTGAGTACTTCTTCCGGAATCATTTTCTAATTATATTCCAAATAGGACCGGATAGCAACTCTACGCTCTTTTCAATTCTGTCCGTACCACAGTAAACCAAACTTCCACCCCCAAGCCCGAAAAACCGTCATTTGAAGCCTATCAATCCGGAAAAAGTCGTGTCCCATAGTGTCCCCGTCGTGGTTACCGGAAATCATTCAAATACTGCTGTAGTCGCTCCGGTTGAAAGATGTATTTTTGTACGAGTAAGGCGATCAACAGATACTCGAACTCCGGGATGAATTGGGAAAAGTGGTCCGTGTCTCCCGATAAATAACGGCTCAGCGGTCTCTTCTTCCATGTCTTCTTCCCGTGGTAAAAGAGTATCGGCAGGACGCCTTGCAGGAAATCGACTGCATTTGCTTTATCACTCAATACCTCATGAAAAAACCTATCGTGTGGTGTTTGATGTCCCATACTAATATAAAACAGATGATTTTTCGCTGCTGCTTCAAAATTTGGGAGAAAAAAAATTAATCCGTTCGGGTTAGGAAGGTGTGCCGCAGGATGCGGCTACACCACAAACCGTTCCCAGACGGGACGGCGGCTGTGGAGGGTTCTTTAAGTTATAATCAATGGAGACGCAGATGCGAAAAATCCGGTCGAACACATCCGATGCCGACCTTGTAGATGTAATCAGCTTGATGGACGTTTTCAGAGAGCTATGGTTAATTTAGCCGCGCAGTAGATTCAATACCTGCTGTTTGGTTTCGGCAAAAAGTATCTTATCCAGCGCTTGGTCCAATTGTTCCGGGGAAGTACAGTTTCTAATCATCGCTGCTTCTTCATCAGCCAGTACGAACTTTTTGCCTAATTGCCGGACCAGCACCTTCTGCTTTTCCTGTAGCTCACCTTCCGCTCGTCCCTCTTCTTTCAATTCATCCATGCTTTGTGCCAACATCGGTTTACTCCTTTCGTTAGTATAATCCTTTACCTTTTGAATATCCACACCCTGATGTGCTAAAAGGCCTATGATATAGCGTCTCAGTAGGTCATAGGTATCCGGAATCTTCTCTTCTACCTTTTTTAACACATCGATGATCCTTTCGGCAGCCGTCCCACGCTGTTTTACATTTGTTTTGTCCAGATAGAAAAAGTAGGCCGCAGCATTCTCTAACTCAAGTAGCATGGCGTCATCTAATAGATTCTCATCAATTAGAAGATATTCGCAATCCGGGACGTACTTAAGGAGTCCCTCCGGTAAAAACTGAAATTGTGAAGAAAGACGAGGGGGTTCCTGCCACTTCCTACTTCCGTTGTAGATAACGA
>CAZJBZ010000122.1:0-11846 GCA_964543975.1 uncultured Spirochaetales bacterium | reverse complement strand
CTGTTCGGATCTTCACCTGAAGTTCATGTGAAGGTAAAGGATAATACGGTCATGATGAGACCGATCGCGGGGACCAGACGCCGCGGGAAAGACAAGGCGGAAGACCGCAGGCTGGAAAAAGAACTGTTGGCCGATGAAAAGGAACGGGCGGAGCATTTGATGCTTGTCGATCTGGCCCGTAACGATATCGGACGGGTCTGTCTTCCCGGTACGGTCGCCGTGTCCGAATATATGGGAATAGAACGATATTCTCATGTCATGCATATTGTCTCGCAAACGGAAGGCAGGCTGGGTCCGGGTATGAGAGGTGTCGATGCGGTCCGTGCCACCTTTCCGGCCGGAACGGTTTCAGGCGCACCGAAAATTCGCGCGATTGAAACGATCGACCGACTCGAGAGCTATCCGCGGCGGTTTTACGCGGGCCTGGTCGGTTACCTGGAGGCGGACGGTTCGCTCGATACCTGCATTACAATACGGAGCGCCCTCAAACGGAACGATACCATTGTCCTCCAGGCCGGAGCGGGCATCGTCCAAGATTCGGTGCCGGAGCGTGAGTATGAAGAGACAAACGAAAAACTGCGGGCCTTAGCCAAGGCCATCGGGGTGGAGGTGTAAAATGTATGTTCTAATCGACAATTACGATTCGTTTACCTACAATATTTATCAATATTTGGCGGAATGCACACAAGAAAAAATCGAGGTCATTCGAAACGACAAGATTACTATCGAAGAGCTGGAGGCGAAGTCCCCGAAAGGAATCATCCTTTCTCCGGGGCCGGGCAGGCCTGAAGATGCCGGTATTTCAGTCGAAACAGTCCGTCATTTTGCGGGCAAAACGGCCCTTCTGGGTGTCTGTCTGGGCCACCAGGCCATCGGGTACGCGTTCGGCGCGAAAATCATCGGGGCGAAAAGAATTGTCCACGGGAAGACCGAAAAGATGGAACTTGACGGAAAGGGGCTCTTTCGGGCGATTCCGGACCGTGCGGAATTTACACGGTATCATTCCCTGGTAATCGATCCCGAGACGGTACCGACGGAACTCGAAGTGACGGCGAGAAGCGGAGACGGAGAAATCATGGGGGTCCGTCATAAAAAGTATCAAATAGAGGGAATTCAGTTCCATCCCGAATCGATGGCTTCGCCTCAAGGAAAAAAACTCCTGAAAAACTTCCTCAACTACAGGCGGGAGCGGTTCGAAGTAAAAGATACCCTCGAAAAGGTGCTCTCGGGCGGGAGCTTAAGCAGGGCGGAAGCGGAAGCGTTTATGGAAGAGTTGACCGAAGGCAATCTTACCGATTCCCAAATTGCTGCTTTTCTTATCGCGTTAAACAGTAAAGGGATCGTTCCGGAAGAGATTGCCGGCTGCGCGGGGGTCCTGCAGCGAAAGCGGGTTGCGGTTCACGCGAATAAACCGGTTTTAGATATCGTCGGGACCGGAGGGGACGGACTCGGCACCTTCAACATCTCCTCATTAGCTGCATTAACTGCGGCATCGTGCGGAGCAGTGGTGGGGAAACACGGAAACCGTGCCGTTAGTTCTCTCTGCGGAAGCGCCGATTTTTTTAGGACTATGGGTATTTCTATCGAAATGGCACCGGAAGATGTCGAGGCACTACTCAATGCGACCGGATTCGCCTTTCTCTACGCGCCTCTTTATCACGGAGCGATGAAATACGCCGCAGTTCCCCGGCGGGAGCTGGGAGTTAAAACGATTATGAACCTCTTAGGACCTCTTGTTAATCCCGCGGGAGCGGCATATCAGGTAATCGGGGTATTTTCGGAACAATTCATGCTGCCGGTCGCGGAAGCGGCGGTGATGCTCGGGATAAAACGGGCCCTGGTGGTCCATGGGGACGACGGGCTCGATGAAATCTCGGTCACCGGCCCTACGAAGCTCCTGACGATTGAAACGGACGGATCGGTACGGGAAGGTCGAATTACCCCTGAAGAGTTCGGAATAAAACCTTACAGTTTGAACGATTTAAAAGGCGGCTCGGCCGAAGAAAACGGGGCTGTGGCGCAAAAACTTTTGGCGGGAAAAGGACCGAAGGCCCTGATGGAGGCGGTAAGTCTTAATGCCGGAGCGGGACTCTTTGTCTACGGAAGAGCATCGTCGATCACGGAGGGCTATGAGACTGCGAAAGAGGCACTCGAGAACGGGCGTGTTGCAAAGAAACTTGAAGAGGTTATTGAAAGTTGCACGGTCCCCGCGTAGAGGCGACCAGATCATCAGCGTCGTTGGGAGGAAATATAGTGTGAACATACGTGAAAAAATCGTTACAAGGCGAAGAAACGATATTGAACGGTCCGGATATTCACTCGGCAGCAGGGTCCCGGCCGTCCGGAACGTTCCTCTTGTCGGGCTGGGGGAAGATCGTTTTATAATAACCGAGATAAAGAGAAAATCGCCGTCCAAAGGCGACATAGCTCCATCACTCGATGCAAAGAAACAGGCCGAACGGTATTATAAAAACGGGGCCCGCTGCTTCTCGGTCCTCACCGAAGGGAACTATTTCGGCGGCAATCTCGACGATTTAATGGCCGTAAAACAGGCTTTCCCCGGCTGTTTCGTGCTTAGGAAAGATTTCTTAGTGGAGCCGGAGGATATCCGTGTCTCTTACAGGGCGGGGGCCGACGCGGTGCTGCTTATCGCCGGTATTGTATCGGCGGAGAAACTGAAGCTGCTCTACGAAGAAGCAATGCGGTTTCATATGGTCCCTCTGGTGGAGCTTCACGATATTACGGATATGCGTAAGGCGGAAACGATCAAGCCGATTGTAACGGGAATCAACTCCCGAAATCTTGCCACGTTCTCGGTAGACCTTATCGCCCCTCTTACACTACAGCACAAGATAACGTGGCCGACGACAATGATCTTTGAATCGGGAATTATTCACAGAGAAGATGCCGCTTTCGCGTTCGCGTGCGGATTTCACGGGTTGCTGGTGGGAGAGTCCGTCGTTACAGGGCCTGAACGAATACGGGGCTTTTTAGCGGAGGCGGCCGGATTCTCACAATCCAAATCTGTCGCCGGGGCCGACACTATCGGCAGCGGCCGCTTTTTTTGGCGGAGACTGTATGGAAGGGCGGCGGAGAAACTCGCCCGATCGCAATCTCTGCTTAAAATATGCGGAATAACGAATGAACGGGACATGATCCGGGCGGATGAAATTGGGGCGGATTGTATCGGCTTTATTTTGGCCCCTTCCCCGAGGGAGGTAACATCCAATTTCATCGAGAGACTGCCCGAAACCGAGGCACTCAAGGTCGGGGTTTATGCAGGTGAACCGGATGAAACCCGATTACCGGGGCCAATCACGGAACTGCTTTCGGCAGGCAAACTGGATTGTATCCAATTCCACGGCAATGAATTGCCGGAACAGTGCTCCCGCCTCGCCTTTCCATACTACAAGGCGGTGCGTATTCACGAGCGAAACTCGGCAGGGGTCGTTTCTCACTTCAGATCTCCCCGTGTTCTTGTCGATAAACCGAGGAAGGCACGGACCGGCGAAAACGGCAGCGGCCCTTTACCGAAAGAAATAATCGGAGAATTGTTACGACAACGACCCCTCTGGCTTGCCGGAGGTCTGGACCCCGGCAATATCGAAGAAATTGTTTCTCGATACAAACCTGAGCTGATCGATGTTTCAAGCGGCATAGAATCGGCGCCCGGGAAAAAAGACCATCACTTGATGAAGACCTTCTGCGAAAAGGGAGGCTTGTTATGATAAGAGGACCGCGGGCCCTCGATTACGAAACAAAACCGTTCTTCGGAGATTTCGGAGGACAGTACGTGGCGGAAATATTGCGGCCGCCGCTCGACGCCCTCGAGGAAGCGTTCGCCGCGGCGTGCGAGGATAAACGGTTTTGGGATGATTACGATACATTGGCTGCCGATTATATCGGGCGCCCGACACCTCTTCTGTTCGCGGAAAATGCAACAAAAGCGGTCGGCGGGGCATCCATCTACATAAAATTAGAGGGATTGGCGAATACAGGCGCCCACAAGATAAATAACGCCGCGGGACAGGGACTATTGGCAAAACGGATGAGAAAGAAGCGGATAATCGCGGAAACGGGAGCGGGACAGCATGGAGTGGCGACAGCGGCGGTTTGCGCGAAATTGGGCCTTGACTGCACCGTTTACATGGGGGAAGTGGATATGCGGCGCCAGCGGCCTAATGTCTTTTGGATGGAACTGTACGGGGCAAAGGTAGTACCGGTGAAAACAGGCAGTAAAACACTGAAAGACGCGATTAATGCGGCGCTTCGAGACTGGGCCGCTAACGTTGATTCCACCTACTATCTGCTCGGTTCGGCCTTAGGGCCGTATCCCTATCCGGCGATGGTAAAACAGTTTCAATCGATTATCGGAAGAGAGGTCCGGGAGCAGGCCGATGAACGCGGGCTCTCCATCGACGCGCTTGTTGCCTGTGTGGGCGGCGGCTCAAACGCGATCGGTTTCTTTGCCCCTTTCTTGGAGCGTGAAACGCCGAGCCTGGTGGCCGCCGAAGCCGGAGGCAGGGGCGGGGGAGTGGGGGAGCATGCCGTCCGAATGAACGGAAGCGGTAAAACCGGAATTGTTCACGGGTATAAAAGTCTTTTTCTTCTTGATGATGAGGGACAGGTCCTCCCAACGCACAGCGTCAGCGCGGGTCTTGATTATCCGGGGATCGGCCCCGAACTTGCCTACTACGGGACGACGGGCCGAATACAATTCGTACGAATAGAAGACGAGCGCGCGCTCAATACAATGAAGTTTTTTGCTGAAAAAGAAGGGATCATCTTCGCTCTCGAGTCGGCCCACGGAGCGGCGGCAGGAATCGACGTTGCCGAACAATTACCGAAAAATAAAACAGTGATCATAAACATGTCCGGAAGGGGCGATAAAGATCTTTTCATAGCCGCGAAAGAGATGCAGGAAGAGACCTGGAAACGGTTTCTCCGGGAAGAATCCGCGAGGTAAACCCATGAAAGCTACTCTTATGGCACATATGGTCGCAGGATATCCCGACATGGAAACATCGTTTTCCATTGCTCACGCTTTGGTGCAAGGGGGAGTATCCTATTTGGAGGTGCAATTCCCCTTCAGCGATCCTACCGCGGACGGCCCCATTATTCAGGAAGCGTGCACTTCGGCATTGGAGACCGGGTTTACCCTGCGGAAAGGATTTTCCTTAATTGAAAAAATTACCGAAGCCTTCACTGTTCCCGTTTTTCTCATGAGTTACGGCAGCCCGGTATACACGACCGGAATCGACCGGTTCATTGAACGATCGAAGGAGGCGGGCGTTACCGGTCTCATTGTACCCGACCTCATGCCCGGTGCCGACGAAGGCCTCTATCGAATAGGAAGAGAAAAGGGTATGCATATCGTGCCGGTTGTGGTACCATCGATAAAGGCAAGCCGACTGGAAACGATTATCGGCATGCAGCCTTCATATCTGTACGCGGCACTGAGAAAAGGCGTAACGGGGGAGGAGACCGCGGTTACGGAAACGCTCGACTTTCTCCGAAGGATTGGAGGAGAAGGACCGGGCCCGAGAGTGACGGCCCTGAAAAGTTCTTCTAATATAGTGGCCGGATTCGGAATACGAAACCGGCATCAGGTGGAAGAGTTGCAGCCGTATGTTCATGCCGTAGTCGTCGGTTCTCTTTTTGTTCAAACAATACAGGAATCGGCGTCCGGGAAGTCTTCTCTGAAAATGACGAATCGGATCCAAAGGGTTGCGGAGAGCTTAGTATATGGAAAAGAGTGATGGCCCGAGAGCACAAGTTAACGCAAGCCGATATTGATACATTAGTGTTTACCATCAAAAAAGAGTACGACGACTATATTATCCGGTTCCAAAAACCGCTTACAGTGAAAAGCGGTTTTGAGGAGCGGTATCTCCAGGCCCGTCTTTCAAATATCAATATAAGGCGCTTTCTTCATGATGAATTGGCGATGATAACCGAGTTAAAGCGGCGGGTGCTCAGTAAGAAGAACAGGGCCGCTTTGGAGAAGTTGCGGCCGCAAATAGGAAAAATGGCAACGGAAGCTTCGGCTAAGAAGAAAGACTTTGCCGATAAAATTTTAGAGCAGCTTCATGAGCGAATGAAGCCGTATCCCGAAGTTTTTATTCATGAAGACGCTTCTTTCGATTTGAAAAAACTCTATGGGGCACTTCGATATTTCGGACTGCGATTTTGGCCCAATCTTCAATATGACCTTCAGAAAGCGGGTATGCCCGGTTACGGCCGATTTTACATGCAGTTTTACTCGAAGGCGAGAGATCTGTGGAGTGAAAGAGAAACCGATCTCCCCCCCCTGCTGCGAAGGTATCACTCTATGCTCTCCATGGACCCTCAAAACGGTGATGAAATCGAAAAGGAGCAGATGCACTGCATGAGAGAAGCCGCGTTTTTCTTCCATTCAATTCGTAATGAACTTGACAGGATAAAAAAAAATGATGATAGTAGTGACAATGAAGCGCGGGAATACATAACCAAAGTAATAAACGATTTTAGATTGATGCATCTTAAACCACAGAATCTCTAAAGGAGTATTGTATGGGAGCGGAAATAACCCTGACAACAGACAATTTTGAGGAAGAAGTAAAAAAATCATCGGTACCGGTCTTGGTGGATTTTTGGGCGGATTGGTGTGTGCCATGCAAAATGGTGGCTCCTATCCTCGAAGAGATTTCTGAAGATTATAACGGGAAACTCAAGGTCGGTAAATTGAATGTCGACCAACACGGTGAAGTAGCGGCGCAATTCTCCATTACCAGTATTCCGACCCTCCTTCTTTTTAAAAACGGTGAGGTTGTCGATCAAAAAGTCGGTGCCGGATCGAAGCAGGATATCGAGGACCTTTTCAAGAGTCATCTGTAAGAGAACGAACACCTTTATAGAATCATTTACGGCGTATACACATCATCACTGTTAACGGCACCGAAGGTAGCGGTACTCGTGGGAACGATATGCCAATCGGCGGAACTGTTGGTGTCCGTTCCGTGACTGTCTCTGCAAATCGAACGGGTGCCGGTGGAATCTTCCGGGTTGACCGCGTCTTCGGGGGCAATGTATGTTCCGCTCATCTCCCATCCTCCTTCTTCAGCAATCCGGTCTGCCCATTCCATCACCTTTTTTGTCCCAAACCCTCTATAGTTTTCATCGGATTGGGAAGTACGGTTGCTGTATACGATACAGTCGAGTAACGAGCCTCGCGGGGTGGAATAGAGTGTTATGACGCCATTGTTGCCCGACAGCCCACTCCCTTCTTCGACCCAGAAGTCGTAGGCGGTGTCGGTCGCGTCTAATCCGCCTGAAGCCGTTTTATCCTCGGTTTCATCCACCTCTTCAGCCGTTCCCTCCGGTTTAAAGTGGACAACCACAAAATCCCCCGACACCACGGAAACATCGGGAAAGATCAGTCGATCGTCCCAGTTTTCTTTTGTGCCTTCGTAAATGGTTATTCCGGCAAGGTTGCCGTCGCTTTTTACATACAATTCCGCGACATCCGGATGGTTACCGGAACCTTGACAGGTAAACTCGTTGATGACTACTTCAGGCAGATAAGGATTGTACCCGAAAAACCGGGTGATAAAACTCATGCTGTTACCGTTTTCATCTTCAACCGTTGCTTCGAGGAGATATTCGGTCCCCATTTCCTGTTCCTTTTCAAAGGCAATGATTACCGTTTCTTCTTCGTAACTGCTTTCAATCGTTCCCAAATCGGGCACGACGGCAAGCGTTCCTTCATCAATCGAACAGTATTTGTCGAAATAGAGGGTTATCTCGGTACCGGATCTCGGTTCAAGATCCAGGAAAACAGGGGGCTGAATGTCCTCCGCTGCCAACGGCCGAACATCTTCAATCGGAAGACATCCGGAAGCGAAGAATACCACTATCACATCGATTACCAGTAAAAAAAATTTTTTCATATACGTACCTCCATCCTCTAATACACCGGTTTTTCACCTGCTGCTTCCGAAAAACGGGGGTGTAACCACATATTTGTACGGGAAGAGGGGCAACTCCGCCAAAATGTTGCATCTTGTTTATGTTCATCCTATACTGATACCGATAAAAGAGTAGATAGCATCGTGATTAGATGAGGAGGAATAGGTGATGGCTGACGATGTTCTTTTCAACAAGTATGGTCATGTGGTCGACAAAGGTAAAATTATTTTTCGGGAAGGGGAAGAAGGAGATCGGATGTATATCATCCAGGACGGAACGATCAGGATTTCAAAGGACATCGGCGGGAAGGAGCACACCTTGGCGGTCCTCGGAAAGGGTGATTTTTTCGGTGAAATGGCTATTGTGAACAGGGTGAAGCGGAGCGCCACTGCGGTAGCCGGAGAAACGGTCAGGTATCTCGAGTTCGACAGGCAAGGTTTCTTGAACATGATTGAAAAAAATGCCAAAATCGCACTGAATGTAATTGATAAATTGTGTAAACGGCTGCAACAGGCGAATAATCAAATACATCATTTAAAAAATCGGAATAAGCAGGGGCTCATAGCCTTAAACCTGCGTTACGCGTTTACGGAAGCAGGTCTTTTCAACGCTTCTCTGGATAAAATTCAAGTAATTCGGGATATCGCAATGAATCTGGAAATATCTCCGGACGAAGTCGCGGGTTATTTGAAGAGTTTTCAAGACAACGGAATCATAAGGGCCGACGAGACGAGTATTATTCTGCTTGATAGTCAAAGCTTGAATGCTCTCGCGGAAGGATAAACGACTCTTTTGCAAGAAGTCCGTTTCACCTGTTTTTTTTGTATGATGTGATATTATTAAATGAAAGAGGTAATTGCAAAAATCACCAATTAAGCAGAATCAAGAAAGTTAAATGCTTATAATATGGGCATTTGAAATTTTTGCAATTACCACATATCCCTATTGTGAAAGAAGCTCGAAAGGAAGGATTTTATGTGCGGTATTATTGGATATTGCGGACCCCGGCCCGCGGCAGAGGTGCTCATCGAAGGGTTGCGAAGGCTGGAATACAGGGGATACGACAGCGCCGGTATTTGTGTCGGTTTAGACCATTCGCTCTCGGTTGTAAAACGAAAAGGGAAGATAAGAGATTTAAAAGAGGTCGTTCCGGATTCATTGGAAGGTTCTTACGGGATAGGTCACACTCGTTGGGCCACGCATGGAGAGGTCAACGATCATAATGCCCATCCGCATACCGATGGTGCGGGAACGTTGGCCGTTGTCCATAACGGAATAATCGAGAATTTTAACAGTTTAAAAGAAAGATTAAAATCGGAAGGGGTTGTTTTCAAAACAGACACCGATAGTGAGGTGATTGCCCATCTGATTGCAAAATGTTATGACGGCAATTTGGAAAAAGCGGTGCGAGAATCCGTTCTTCTACTGAAGGGCACCTACGGTATTGCCTGTGTTCATGTCGAGGAACCGGATAAGATCGTCGGCGCCCGTAACGGCTCCCCACTGGTGATTGGAATAGGAGAAGGGGAGATGTTTTTGGCCTCCGATGTTACCGCTATGATGGCCTATACAAAACAAGCCGTCTACATTGAAGACGGAGAGATAGTCACCATAACTCCTCAAAATTTTAAAACAACCGATCTTTCGGAAAATAAAGTAAGTAAGAGTGTCGATCTTATCGGTTGGGAATTGGAGGAAATTGAAAAAAACGGCTATGTCCATTTTATGGAAAAGGAAATTTATGAACAGCCGGAATCCATTCTTCGAGCAATGCGGGGACGTTTGGACGCGGAATTGGCTACCGGGCATTTAGGAGGTCTCAATTTGACCAGCAAAGAACTCCTCAATGTGGAACGGGTCAAGATAATCGCCGCGGGTACATCATACTACGCGGGGATGGTGGCAAGTTATCTGTTGGAATCCTTAGCCAGAATCCCGTGCACTACCGAGCTTTCCTCGGAAGTGCGTTATAGTAATCCTATTGTCCAGCGTAACAGCCTCTATTTTGCCGTTTCTCAAAGTGGTGAGACGGCCGACACTCTCTACGCTCTTCGTGAATTGCAGCGAAAAGGAGCGACCGTATTGGGGATCTGTAATGTCGTCGGTTCAACAATAGCCAGGGAAACGGACGGAGGAGTATACATCCATTCCGGACCGGAAATAGCCGTCGCCTCGACAAAGGCGTTTACCAGTCAGTTGACCGTTTTCTATATTTTCAGTCTGCTGATGGCCCGTATGAGGAGTATGTCGTACACCGAAGGGCTTCGTATGGTAAAGAATCTGGAGGCCCTGCCGGGCCAGATTAATCGTATTTTCGAACAAAGTGATGTTTTACAAGGGCTCGCGGAAAAATATCACCATTACAGAAACTTTCTTTTCTTGGGAAGAGGAATCAATTATCCGGTCGCCTTAGAGGGCGCGCTTAAATTAAAGGAGATATCGTACATCCATGCCGAAGGGTACAGCGCCGCCGAAATAAAACACGGTCCCATCGCCTTGATCAACGATGATACTCCGAGTGTCTTTTTAGTTCCGGATGACGAGCTGCGGGAAAAGATTATCTCCAACATGAAAGAGATAAAGGCGCGACGAGGAAAAGTAATCGCGCTTACGGTGGAAGGGGATGAAGAAGTTGCCGATATTGCCGACGATGTGTTCTTTATTCCCAAGGCAAACGAAGTAATGTATCCCTTTTTGATGGTTGTTCCTCTCCAGCTTTTCGCGTACTATTCGGCGCTTAACTTGGGGCGGGACGTGGACCAGCCCAGGAACCTTGCCAAGAGCGTGACGGTTGAGTAGAAGAGGGTTGTTTCTGCTTCTCACGCTCCTAATCCCCTGCCTGTTTACCCCGGCACAGAGCGGAGATGAAGAGGCTGAGAGAGCAATTTTGTTGCGCGGTCCTGATGTGAAGCGCGGTCTCCCGATGTATTCACCTAATGTCATTCCCTATTATTACGGCGAGTACTCTTTTCAAGAAAGTATTGTTCCCGTTTATTTCGTCTCCGAAGAGGTTGTGCCGGTAGAATCGTGGCAGACGGAGCGGTGCGGGCCCTACACTTTTTCAATCGTTTCCAAGGATATGACCGACGAAGGTGGAACAATCTACTATTATGCCCGGGACGATCGTTGGAGGGTCTTCATCTTTGTTCCCGGCGAGGTAGAGAGTCCGTGCCCTTTTTTAAGGGAGTTTATCGATCGGCTTAGTTATTTTATCAATATAACCCAAGATGAAGGAACGGCGCCTCTGCCGGCCGTACTAACCATTGAATGACCTGTTCCGGCTGATTCTTGCTCAATGTGGTCCTCTTATTTTCCGATATTATAATAGCGATGAAAAAAAGGTGGTTACTCTTTTCATTTTGCTTTATTGCCTCCCTCGTGCCGGCACAAGAATTAGCGCTTACTTCTCGAGATCTTTATATGGAATGGGATGAAAGCGGCGGTTATCACCTTTGGGTCAGAAAAAAACCGAGTATTAACTCGGTACTCCTCACGGAATCGACTGCCGACCCTGATAAAGAAGCCGCCGTTTACGCGTTAAGAAATCCCTCCTATCATCCGATCAATGGAGATGAAAAACGGTTATTAAACGGGGAGTTTATAGAACCGGGGAATAATCTTTATTCGATTATCGATTCCACACCGGGACCGTTTGACCTCTTTGGATTGGCCTTTCACCTCTTTATTCCCTATACGGTGATTTACGGGTATGAGTACACAAGACACGGCGAAATTACCGTATTTGCAGGCACCTACCTTAATATACGGACATTTGAACAACCGTATGCCGATTATAGGGGAGGTTTCAAGGATAATCCTTTTATCGTGAACTATAAACAGCCTGAACCGCCGCCCCCGCCACCCGAACCCGAACCTGAGCCTGAACCCCCCCCGCCTCC
>CAZJBZ010000121.1:0-12018 GCA_964543975.1 uncultured Spirochaetales bacterium | reverse complement strand
GTCTTGAAGGTTCCAATATTGAATGCTGCCGGAAGGGCTATAGGTCATGATGGTGTTTTCACTCGATGAAATGATGAAATCAGACACAATCCCGAACCCTTCTTCAATGATGGGAGCGGCACCTCCGGTTTCCGCATCCATAAAGAAGAGACTGTTCCAATCGGCAATCGAATAGACGAGATACGATCCTTTTGGAGAAAACTTCAATGAAAGCGGCATTTCGTCCAAATTTTTACTGAAAAGCAGATCGTTTGTTTTCCAATTCCAGACGCTCAGTCGAAACAGCTGTCCGGACCGTTTTTCGACGACCGCGACGCGCGATTCTACCGGATTTAGAGCTATTTTTTCTATCGGATAATGGGAAACCCGAAGAAAGAAAACCGGATTGTGTGTTCCGATATTCCAGGCAATTACCGCGCCGTCTTCTCCGGCGGTAAAAAGAAGATCGAAATCTTTGTGATATTCCAAGGAAGTAATCGCTCCCGTGTGCCCCGTATTTACCATGATTCTCGGTTCAACGCCGAAGAGAACTGCCGGGAGCAGCAACACAAGGGCGAAGAGTAGTGTCGATGTTCTCACCTCATTCTTCTCCTATATACACCTTATTTATCGATACGTAGGGAGGCGTCATTATTTCTTGAATACTCGGATCTTCCCGCATTACTTCAAGTTCCGCCTCTATCTTCCGATAAAGTTTCTCAGGAATTTTTGCCACCCCGATCTCATCCTGTTTCAGACCGTGGATGTAAAAGGTCAATTGCTCGTTTTCGAGGGAATCGAAATAGATTTGTATATCGCTGTTTTTTCCCGCCTTTTGGAGAAGCTGCAGTTTAATAATTTCGATAATTCGATCATCCAGAGAACGGGAGAAAACTGCTAGTTTTTCCTTCAGTTCCTTATATCCTATGACAATTCTCTCCCCGTCAGGAGGAGTGCTCTTTCCCGACAGATAGTGGTCCCGTTCGGATTCGGGAAGAAAGGCGATATCGATTCCTCGGTCCTTATCTCTCAGACGAACCGTGAATTCGGGTTTTAACATCTTCCCGCAGTGGGGACAGGCAAAGGACATAAAGGTACCGTCGAAAACCGCCTGTTCCGTTTCGGGTGATTCTTCAAGATCGATTAATTCGGGAAAATTCACTTCGAAACTATTTTCGCAGAAACAGGTCAATGTGTGTTTTCGAGTTGCCATCCTTGTTTTACCTCTGTATCAGATAGAAGATATCATTGAATGTTGTAAAAATCACCAACATAAAAATAAGCGAGACCCCAATTATTTGGTATCGATAAACCAGTCGCGGACGCAGGTTTTTTCCGGTAATCCCTTCCAGAAAATAGAGGATAAATTGACCTCCGTCGAGGGCCGGAATAGGAAGAAGATTCATAAAAAAGAGGGCAATACTTATAACGCTTAAAAAACGGAAAAGAGAAGTAACACCATTCCAGACGCCAAGTTTGAACCCCTGGGAAGCAACCTCCCCTACATAGTAGGTTATTCGTATCGGCCCCGATACCGCTTCTCGTACGTTTATCCCTTGAAAGAGAAGGCCGATGCTTTTTACCACCAGAGCCAGCATATTCCCGGTTTCGGTAATGCCGTTTCCGATCGATTCGAAAAGACCCATATCGGGAGTTTCGTATTCGAGGGGGGCGAAGGTAAAACCCGGCTGAGGGTTGCCCTGTTCGTCGTAAGGGACAACGAATGAGGTTTCCCTTACGGCACCGTTTCGTCGGTATTCAAGCGATATTTTTTCGGGCCCCGCGCTCAAAGCCTGAAGCACATCCATCGAGTTCTCTATCTCCTGATCATTTATAAAGAGTAAACGATCCCCCTCCAGTAAGCCTGCCCTGTCCGCGGCCGAACCGGATTGAACGGTACCGATCACCGGTTCGATCCACGCGTATACACCGATTTTTCCGACACCGGTGTTTTTATCCATCTGCGGGATGATCGTTATTTGCAGTCGCCGTCCGTCTCTCTCAACGGTCATACGCAGCGTTTCTTCGGCCGATTGGGCCACGATTTCTTGAATTTCCTGATAGTGTCTCACCGGTTCGTTGTTGATTGCCACAATTTTATCACCGGCTTGCAGCCCGGCCTTGTCCGCGGGATATTCTGCGGGGTGCTCTTCAAATTGATACTTCGAAGCCGGAATAATTGTATTGCCGAAGGTGTGGATCGTAAACCCGATGTACCACAAGAGGGTAAAAACGATTACCGCAAACAGGAGATTGAAAATTGGACCCGCCAGCACCACGAGAATCCGTTTCCAGGGAGAGGCCGAAAAAAAGGAGCCTTTCTCCTTCGGTATGGCGTCGGCTTCATTCTGCCACGCCTTGAGGAGTTGGTCTTCTCCCCTCATCTTACAGTAACCTCCCAGAGGAATGAGAGAAAGCCTGTATTCGGTTTCTCCGCGCTTGATTCCTATCAGCTTTTTACCCCAGCCTACGGAAAAAGCTTCTACTGTTATGCCTGCCGATTTTGCCGCAATGAAATGGCCTGTCTCATGGACAATTATTACAATTCCGAGGCCGATTAATCCTATTAGAATATTTATAAGTATCATACTACCCCTTACTGTACTGTTTCTGTTATGGTCCGGGCCGTCTCTCGCGCCAGTGAATCAACTTCTAAAACCTGTTCAAAAGAATTCAATGAAAGGGCCCAATTTTTTTCCAATGTTTTCTCTACAATTGCGGAGATGGCGAGAAAAGGTATCCGGTCCTTACAAAACGCTTCTACGGCAACCTCATTTGCCGCGTTATAAACGATCGGAAAGGTCCCTCCCGATTCTATGCAGCTGTAAGCCAAACCGAGCATGGGGTATTTTCCATAATCAACCGGCAGAAAAGTGAGGGTCGTTCCCTCCAATTCCAACCTGCCGAATTGAGAAGCAATCGTCTCCGGGTAGGTGAGGGCGTTTTGAATCGGCAGCCGCATGTCCGGTTTGCTTATTTGAGCGTAGAGTGAACCGTCACCTGTTCGTACTAAAGAATGTACGCAGCTTTGGGGATGAATGACAACTTTTATTTTTTCGCGGGAAAGATTGAATAAAGCGTACGCTTCAATCACTTCCAGTCCCTTGTTCGCTAACGTTGCCGAATCGACGGTAATTTTTTCCCCCATCTGCCACGTAGGATGACGAAGCGCGTCTTCGAGGGTGACTGTGGAGAGTCCCTCCTTCGAAACGTCACGGAATGCCCCTCCTGACGCGGTAAGGATCAACTCTTGGATATGCAGCTTATCCAGACTGAGGGTGAGAAAGAAGAGGGCGGAGTGTTCCGAATCCACGGGAAGTACTTTTTTCCCTTTATCCGCTGCCAATTTCAGAATTAATTCTCCCGCCATCACGATAGTCTCTTTATTCGCTAAAGCTAAATCTTTTCCCGCTTCTAAAGCTGTAATAGAAGAAATCAGACCCGAAGAACCGGCAACGCCGTTGACAACGATGTCCGCTTCGATTGTTCGTATCATTTCTCTGAGGCCTTCCTGTCCGAAATAGCCGATTTTATCGAAACCGGAATTACCGTCGGCGGCGGACCCGTGTGTGCCTTCTATTCCGGAGAGGGCGCACTCGGCATTGGGAAACTCCTTCGCAAGGGTGCGTAAAACGGTTTCGTTTCGATGGGCCGATAATCCGGTAATTTCAAATTTGTCCCTGTGGCTTCGTATGACATCAAGACAGCTTTTTCCGATAGAACCGGTGCATCCTAAGACGATGACTCTTTTTTTCCCCATAGGACCCCCAAATCACAGAATAGCGCGAATAATATAATAAAAAATCGGAGCGCTGAAGAGGACGGAATCCAGTGAGTCGAGGACACCGCCCCTTCCCGGTACCAGGGTACCCGAATCTTTCGTTCCCGTGGACCGTTTGACCGCGGACTCTACAAGATCTCCGAAAATTGTCGTGATCCCGATGCCGCCGCCCAAAATCACCACCGTCAAAAGAGATGTCGGGAGGTGTTCCGGAAAGAGTTCCCGTCCCGTTACCGCGACCGCTATCGAAGTGAGAAACCCGGCGATAAAACCGATTAAACTTTTATTCGGACTTACCAAGAGCAGTTTACGGGACCGGTTTCCGAAGAGCTTACCAAAGATATAGGCGGCTACATCGTTCATAAATACCATACTATAGAAAAAACCGATATAGAACGAAGCGTTCCGGAACCCTGAAAAAAGGACGAAGTAAGAGAGGAATACTCCGGGATAGATGATGAGAAAAAGATTCGATGAGATTCTATTGATTATATTCTCGTACTCTTCCTCGGTCCGGATAAAAACATCCTTAAAGAATACAAGGAGAATGAGCAGAAGAAGTCCGAAGAAGAGTGAATCCTTCGGCAGAATATCGGCAACAATGAGATAACTGATCAGCGGCAGGACAAAACCGTAAAGTGGAAGTAGTTTCTTGTGCCGGGGAATATTTTTCTTTTCGAACAGGGCCGATAGTTCGTAAACACTGATAACTGAAACCGTCAGAACGATCAAATTCAGAGCAAGGTGGTTAAAAAAGGGTAAAAAAAAGATGATTGCCAGAATCAGCGGAATCGCCGTGAAGAACAGTAGAATTCGTTTAAACAGTGGTTTCATTTTATTTTACGCTGCCGTATCGCCTTTCTCTCTTCGTATACTCTTCGAGTGCTCTCTTCAAGTCATCTCTGTTCCAGTCCGGCCATAATTTATTACTGAAATAGAGTTCGGCGTACGCCGACTCCCACATCAGGAAGTTACTCAGCCGCTTTTCTCCTCCTGTGCGGATGATGTAATCCGCTTCCGGCATTTCGGGAAGGTCGAGGTTGTGAAGAATATCTTCCGCAGTAACAATTGGTCCGGACGCGGTCTCCTCTGAACTGATTGCTGATCGTGCATTCACTATTCTGTTTACCGCACGAACAATTTCATCCCTTCCTCCGTAATTGATGGCGAGATTGACCGATAGCCCGTCGTAGTGGGCCGTGTCTCCGGTAGCGTTTTTTATTTCTTTCCGCACTTCCGCCGGTAGACCGGCCAAGTCGCCGCTGTGCAACACTCTAATGTGGTTGTTTCTATAAAAATCGTACTCTTTCTTGAGATGCATCCGTATAAGTTTCATGAGGAAAGAGACTTCATCTTCGGCCCGTTTCCAGTTTTCCGTGGAAAAGGTGTAGAGGGTAAGATAACGAATCCCGAAATCGGAGGCCGCCTTCACAATACGTTTAGCGGCCGTTAAACCTTCGTTATGTCCGGCGGTCCGGGGCAGGTTTCTCTTCTTTGCCCAACGTCCGTTGCCGTCCATGATGACGCCTATATGCTGCGGCAGAATCATTTCCGAGCCGGACATTATACTTCCATTATTTCCTTTTCTTTTTCTCCGAGAATAGTGTCGATTTCCTTGATAAAATCGTCGGTCATTTTTTGGATGTCATCCATGCTCCGTTTCAGGTCGTCTTCCGTGATATCGCTCTTCTTTTCCTGTTTCTTCAACTCTTCGTTAGCGTCCCGTCGTATGTTACGGATGGCGACACGGGCCTTTTCAGCCATGTTCTTTGCCATTTTGACATATTCTTTTCGTCTTTCTTCGGTGAGAGGCGGGATGTTGATACGAATGACCTTTCCGTCGTTGTTCGGATTAAGCGACAATTCGGATTTTTGTATTGCTTTCTCGATTTCTCCCAATACCGATTTGTCCCACGGCTGAATAACGACCAACCGGGCCTCGGGGATGGAAACGGTGGCGACTTGAGTGATCGGAGTCGGTTGACCGTAATAATCGATTCGGATCTTGTCGAAGAGAGCAGTTGAAGCCCGGCCGGTACGGATGGAATTAAAATCGTCGTTCAGAGCGTCTATACTCTTTTTCATTCTCGATTTTGTATCTTGTGTTATTTTATCCATACATGACTCCTTGTTTTATGACGTTTCTTCTCCAACCCTGTAATATCTATAATCGGTTACCGTAATTTTTGTTCCGACTACGGCGGCAATCTCGCTTATATGTTTTTCAACACTTTTCTTTTCCTCTTTAACAAACCCCTGCGAAAGGAAACAGATTTCGGATAAATGCTTGTTTAATTTACCCTTGACGATTCCGCTTAAAACCTTTTCCGGTTTTCCCAGTTGCTCCGCCTGCTTCCTGAAAATTCCTTCCTGTTCGTCTATGTAGTCCTTTTCAACCGTTTCTTGTGAAAGATAAAGAGGATTAAATGCCGCAACGTGGAGCGCTAAATCGAAGGCCAACTCTTTGATCTTATCATTTTTCAATGCAAGTGGATCATCGGCCTGCAATTTTACCAGAACTCCGATTCTTCCTTCACCATGGATATAGTCGGTCACCATTTCATTCTGTTCAATTTCGATGGTTTCAAATCGTTTTATGGTGATGTTTTCTTTCAAGGTGCTCACGAGTTCTTTCACCTTTCCGTCTATTTCGGGGGTTACCTCGAACACATTGACGTCGACCATTGCCTGGGTAATTTCTTTTCCGAATTCGATAAAATCGTTGTTCCGGGCCACAAAATCTGTTTCAGACGATAATTCCAATATTCCCGCTCGTGATTCGGCGACATGGGTAAATATTCTTCCCTCATTGCTGGCGCGTCCGCTTCTCTTAGCCGCGGCTGCAATGCCTTTTTCTTTCAGCAGTTTCTCCGCTTTTTTAAAATCACCCTCCGCTTCCGATAAGGCCTTCTTACAATCGAGCATTCCCGCGCCGGTAATTTCTCGTAACTGTTTTACGTCCGATGCTTTTATTTCCACTGCTCTTACTCCTTCCTACTCTTCGTATAGTTTATCTTCGTCTATTAATTCATTTTTCATTTCTTCCGACTCCGGTTTCGTCTCTTCAGCCTGTTCCTCAGCGGATTCCCCCGTCGGCGCGTAGTTGGAATAATCTTCCTGAGTAAAATTAATCTCCTCCTTTTTTTCCTCCGAGGAGGCCTCGTCTTCGGTTTCGGTGATGCTTTCACTCACACTCACCGTTTCCACTTCTTTGGTCTCAGGAGTTGTTATGTCGGTTTCAATTTCTTCACCGGCTTCTCCATCATCCTGCAGAGTTTCGATAACTTCGAGACCGATTTCATTATCAGCCTCAACAACCGCGTTTGCTATAATCTGGGTGAACAGAGTTATTGCCCTGATCGCGTCATCGTTACCGGGAATAGGATAGTCGATGCCTTCAGGATTACAGTTTGTATCCACAACCGCGATGATCGGTACATTTTTTCGCTGCGCTTCGGCGACCGCAATGGCCTCTTTCCGGGTATCAATAATAAAGATGACCCCGGGGAGTTCTTTCATCTCTTTTATTCCACCTAGATTTTTCTCCAGACGGCCTTTTTCTTTATTGAGTTTCGAGACCTCTTTTTTGGTAAGACTTTCGAATGTTCCGTCGATTTCCATCTTCTCCAGTTTTTTCAAACGGAGAATGGATTTTTTAATGGTGGAGAAATTGGTAAGCATGCCGCCCAACCATCGGTGGTTGACATAATACATCCCGCACCGTTGTGCTTCCCGTTCAATAGCCTGTTGGGCCTGTTTTTTGGTGCCTACGAAGAGGATTGGTTTACCTTCGTGGACATATTTACGGACAACTTCGTAACTTTCTTTGATCGCCGCGATCGTTTTCTGAAGATCGATAATATGGATCCCGTTTCTTTCGGCGAAGATGAATTTTTTCATCCTGGGATCCCACCGCTTCGTTTGGTGCCCGAAATGGACACCGGATTCAAGTAGATTCTTCATGGTTACAACTGCCATGGTACCTCCTGTCTGTTGTGGTTTTCCCACAACACCTTCTCTCTTTCTCGCTGCTCCGACGCCCTTGTATGGGGAAGGAGAAACGGAATATATGCCGGACTACGTCCGGCGGCACGTTTTCTTTTTTATTTCAATGGAAAATGCGCGAGACTAAGCATGCCATAAAACGTGCGAATTGGCAAGCCCATCACGTTGCTGTACGAACCGTCGATACGTTCGATCAGACAGGCGCCCCGCTCCTGGATACGATAACCTCCGGCGACCCCTCTCCATTCTTCCGTATCCAAATACCATTCGATTTCTTTATCCGAAAGGGGTGCAAAAAAAACATCCGTTTTATCGATCTTTTCATCCATTCTGCCGGAGAGAGGTGAATAGAGAGAAAGACCGGTTAAAACGTGATGCTTTGATCCGGAATAGCGGCAAAGCAACCGGCGAGCGTGGGCGCGCGATCGCGGTTTCCCCACTATCTGGTTTCCATCGATGATGACGGTATCGGCTCCGATAATCCATGCTGTTTTATATTCCGGAAAATCGTTTAAGACTTTACGGACTTTCTCTTCAGCAAGCCGAACCGCCAGCCTTTCCGGGGGGGCGGTATAGGACCCTTCATCTAGTTGGGCCGGGACCGCAGTATAACGGATCTTCATCTGTTCGAGCACTGTTTTCCGTCGTGGTGAAGCGGATGCCAACACCAGGTTATATCGGTCTTCGTTCATAATCGTCGAAAGAGAAAAAAGCCGGCACCTACACCGATGACTGTTCCCGGATTAGGGGTAATATAAAGGGAAATCACCGAAAGATCAAATCCTATCCGTTTAGCGCTTAACGAGATATAAATTTCGAAATAGGTAAGTATTCGTTCCAAGATTTCCCACGATAGTGTCCCTATGATTCCCATGATTATGAGTAGAAAGATGAGTGTCGCTCGATTATTCTTTGTCGCTTTCATCTTTTCCTCCGCTCTGTTCCTTGGCAAAAAGAATAGAGGGAAATTGTACAAATTTCAATTGCATGCGGTAATTTGTTCGATTGACAGAGATGGGCGGTTTTTGTATGCTCTTTACTATATGGACATGTAGCTCAGCTGGATAGAGCGCTGCCCTCCGGAGGCAGAGGTCGCGGGTTCGAATCCCGCCATGTTCAAAAAAGACCGGCAAGAGAAGGGAACAATTGCCACACGGTCCTGTTTTGCAAGAGGTTTAATGACCGACCACGAAAAAACAAAAGATGAATTGATCGACGAGCTTGCTACACTTCGAAATCGGATAGGTAGTATCGAGGAGGAGCGTCTTCAGTACGAAAAAATGGAGTATGAGCTGCAGGTGAAGACGTTTGAGTTGGATTTGCGGTTGAAAGAGCTTTACTGCCTTCTCGATATTTCAAAACTGGTTGATGATTCTTCCGCCTCGCTTGCCGATTTAATAAAAAACATTGTTGATGTGATCCCTTCAGGATGGCAGTATCCCGAGATAACCTACTGCAGGGTGCTGGTTGAAGGTGAAGAATATAAAACAGAAAACTATCGGTCTACCGAATGGAAAGAACAATATGCCCTTTTTTACGATTCATTTGAGATCGGCCTCCTGGAGGTAGGCTATTTGGAGGACACACCAATAATCGACGGCGGTTATTTTCTCGATGAAGAGAAAAGTATGCTGAAGGCGTTGGGAGAGCAGTTCGAGCGGATTATTCACCGAAAGAAGACGGAAGAACAGCTACAGTATTACGCTACGGTGGATACCATGACCGGAGTACTCAATAGACGGACCGGCCTTACGCTCCTGGAAAAACAGATGAAATTGATGCAGCGTAATAAATCGTCTCTCTCGATCTGTTTTATCGACGCGGATAATCTAAAACAGGTCAACGATACCTTCGGTCATGAAGAGGGCGATGACCTTATTATCATCATTACCGATATCATGCGCAGTTCGGTTCGACGGTCGGATACCCTTTGTCGTCTCGGCGGTGACGAATTTCTCATAATTCTGGCGGACTGTAAAGAACGACAGGCGGAGGAAATTTTCTCCATCATTGTCGATAAAATTTCCGCGTTTAACGGACAAAAAGCGAAACCGTATAGTCTTTCCCTAAGTCACGGGTGTGCCGAATACAACTGGAAGGACGATCTTCTCCCCGATGCGCTCATCTCTTTGGCCGATGAACGAATGTACAAGGAAAAACAAGAAAAGAAGAAGCATCTTTCAACATGAGTCTATCAGGCAATCGCCCCGTGTTCCTGTTTCGCGGAAAGCTCAAGGGAGCACAATTTTGAACGGGCCGTTTTCGAACAAACGGGTATGGATTACCGGCGCATCCTCCGGGATCGGCGCGGCGTTAGCTTTTCAATTCAACAAGCTTGGAGCACATACCATTCTTTCCGCTCGTTCGACAGACAAATTGGAACAGGTGAAAGCATCATGCGGCAATTCGGACGGTAAAGTTGTCCTTCTGCCTTTCGATTTACAATCCAAATATTTCATACCCGATAACGCGGCAAAGGCGGAGCGGGTCTTCGGAGGCATCGACATCGTAATAGCGAACGCGGGGATCAGTCAGCGCTCCCTCTTTTATGAAACCGATTTTGAAGTTATCGATGCTATTCTCACGACAAATCTCACCTCCACACTGTTTCTGATACGGGCACTGCTGCCCGGGATGCGAAAACAGGGGGGCGGCACCATAGGGATCGTTTCCAGCATCGTCGGCCGTTTCGGCACTCCGATGCGCGCGGTTTACAGCGCTTCCAAACACGGTTTGCACGGGTTCTGTGAATCGCTTGCGTCGGAAGTGTATCGTGATAACATTTTGGTTAGTCTCATTATTCCCGGCTTTGTTCGTACGGAGATATCCCGTCATTCTCTTACCGGAGACGGCAGGACCCACGGTGTGATGGATACCAACCAGAGTTCAGGAATAGCGCCGGAGGTGTGTGCTCGGAGGATTGTGGCGGGTCTCGGGAAGAGGAAAAAGGAAATCCATGTCGGATTAGGGGGAAAGGGGACGGCTTCACTCTTTGTTCACAGGTTTTTTCCGTCGTTATTCAGACGAATCATTAGAACGGCAAAGGTAACCTGATGCGCGCCGTACTTGTTCAGGGCAGTCCGAGAAGGAAGGGAAACACCGCCTTTTTGATTTCGGAATGTGCCGCAGCGCTGCATGAAGAAGGATTGGAAACCACCGTTCTCCAGGTAACCGATTTAAACGTTCGGCCGTGTTCAGAATGCGGCGCGTGTGAAAAGACCGGTATCTGCGTTCAACAAGACGATATGTCCGCGCGTGTCTTTCCGGCCCTCAGGAACGCGCACATCGTAGTAATAGGAACCCCTGTTTTCTTTTACAATGTACCGGCTGATTTAAAGATTGTTATCGATAGGTGTCAAACACTTTGGGCGCGTAAATATCGGTTAAGACTTACCGACCCTCTTGCTTCCGGAAGAAGAGGACTTCTCTTGGCCCAGGGGGCAACCAAGGGACAGAACCTTTTTGACGGGATAAAATTGACTGTTGGGTATACATTCGACGCCGTTGATGCCTCATTCGCTGCTTCGCTCTGTTATAGAAGAATTGAACAGCCGGGTGATATGGCGAGACACCCTTCAGTCCGGGATGATATCCGTAGAGTTGTTCGGGAGGAGGTCCGGACGATCGATTATTCCAACGGAGAGCGGCCGCGAGTGAAGGCTCGGGATATTCTTCTCTTTGTCTCGGAGCACGATGCTTTTTACTCCCAGGTAGGGGCTGCCTACGCGGATATGGTTCGAGGGGAGAGGTATGAGGTGTTCCACGCGGGAATCAAACTCCCCGAAGCGATAGCCCCCGAAACAGTTCGTCGGTTGGAGAAGGAGGGAGTGGATATTCGTTACCGCGGACCTTGTAAAATTGAAGAGGTCCTTACCGAAATCGGGAAAAGAGTGGACGGGCAGACTTCCGCGATGATGGTAATCTGCTTTGGTCTGAAGGTTGAAGAGAAGGTTTCATGTCATATTCGCAAATATCTGCCGGAAATACATGAAAAGGTCGAATTTGTGCAGTGGCAAGAGTATCAAGAAAGGGGAGATCGCAGTACACTCGATAAAAAGAGGCTCAATGAGATACGAGAGAAAGTTATGCGGTTATAGTGAAAGAGGCTCCCTTAGGGGGGGGGCGTCGTCCATCAGCTTCACCTTCTCCATAATCTCTTTATACCTTTCTTCGGTTATAGGATAAAACAGAATGATTACCGCGCCCGCCAAAAAAATAACCGCCGGAATGGGACCCGCTATAAGCCGTATTCC
>CAZJBZ010000120.1:9315-12065 GCA_964543975.1 uncultured Spirochaetales bacterium | reverse complement strand
AACGGGGACCGCCTTTTTATAAGGCCTGTCCTGGGCTGTCAACGCGTCGAAAATATCGGCAATGGCCATCATCCTGGTGGGCAGTGATATTTCATCCGCCTTAATCCCGTCGGGATATCCGCCTCCGTTCAGTTTTTCATGATGACCTCTCGCGATTTCGGGAATATCCCGCATGGGATCGGTCCAGGGAATATTTTTAAGAAACTCGTAGCTGTGAATGACGTGCGATTCGATCTCCCGTCTTTCACGCTTGCTTAGACTGCCTTTCTTGATACTGAGCATCTCAAACTCATCACCGGTAAGATATTTCTGGAAATCTCCAAACATGTCGACGTAGGTTTCGCGGGCGATCTCATCGATTGCCTGGGCCGGGTCTTCTTCGAGTATCTTGGGCTCGTTCGCCTTCATAATAATGTCCATATACTCTTTCAATTTCGCGATCTTTTCGTTTTCTTCCCGATCGAACTTTTCTTTCGCTTTTTTGTATCGTTCATTGCCGTGCAGTTTCATAAAATCGAACCGCTTGCGAAAAACCTCGTGTTGGATGGCCTTTATGATGTATCCGAAACGGAGGCGAATAAGTTCGAGTTGAAAGGTGTACAATTTTTGCGCTTTGACCAGGACCTGTTCTCGTACCCCGACCTTTCCGAAATCGTGGAGAAGTCCCGCGTAACGGAGCTCTTTAATCTGCTCATCATCGAAAGTGACATCTTTAAACCGGCCCGCTCGCTCCTTATCGACGGCTTTTGCCAATTCGACCGTATACGCCGCTACTCGGTTGGAATGGCCGCTTGTCGTTGGGTCCCGCGACTCGATGGCCTTCGAGGAGGCCCGCACAAAACCTTCGAACAGCGATTCAATATCCTCATAAAGCCGGTTATTCTCGAGGGAAACGGCGGCCTGAGAGGCGAGGGACCGGACCAACGCTTCGTTATCATCATCAAAAAAGACCACTTCATTGAGCACCGTCTGTTTGTCGGTCAAGGTAATGTGAAAGTCCTTCTTTCGATTGATAAGCTGGACCACGCCTATAATCTGTTCCTTATGGTCTTTCATCGGAACGGTAAGGATGCTTTTGGTCCTGTAGCCGGTCGCTTCGTCGTAGCTCTTGTTAAAACCGACTTTCTTCCGCTTAGGGATGCGATAGGCGTCCTTTATGTTGATCGTCTCCCCGGTAACCGCCACATAACCGGCGATGGACTTGGTGTTGAGAGGCATCCGAAACTCGGTAAAATCGGTCGGGTTTGAATCATTTTGAGCAATCTTGAAAAGAAGAGATTTCTCTCCGGTCTCTTCATCTTCTTCCAGCAAATAGAGACTTCCGGCGTCCGCCCCCGTAATCTCCCTCGATTTCCTCAGTATTGAATCGAGAAGCGTATCGTTGTCCCGTTCCGCCGAAAGAGCGATGCCGATCCCGAGCAGTTCCCGCGTAATCGACTCTCTCTTCCGGATAATTTCCTGCTGTTCATGGCGGTCCCTTTTCAACTCTTGAAGGGAAAAAACGTTTCTGATTGTCAGTTTTATCATGGAGTTGGAACTCAGACTCCCAAGCTCCTGAAAAAGATACTCCGACGGGACAATGCCCGACGCGTCATTGCCTTCCGGATTCCAGAGTATAACGCTCTCCTTCGCGCATCGGTTCGGGATTTTGTTTTTATGTTTGTTAACAAAGTCGAGATCTAAAAGATACGCGTATACCGCGTTCTTTTTTGTCCCGGAGGAAAGGGTATCGATCCGTTCACTATCGATATTATCGGGAGAAGGAACTCCTCCGAAGAATTCTGGCATCCCGGAAGATATGAAGAGACATCTTTTTAATTCCACGCTCAAAGACCCTAACCCATTCCGGCTTTCTTTGCAACACTATTTCCGGCATATTTCAGGGCGAATTTTACGCGCAACCGCACGAGCGGTTGCGGACATGCCGACCGGTCCTTCCGGTTATGGCACCGCGACGGAGAATGGAGCGGCCGAAGCGGTTACTTCTCCCGCAGTTCATCCATCATCTGTTCCTGCTTCTCGGTTTTCCGTTTTTCGATTTTCCAGCCGCCCTGAGTAATAAACAATTCCACAAGATCGCTGTCGAGTTTACCGGCGTTTGCCTCTTCCCGTAAGATGGAAAAAATACGATCGTTCGGTACAGCCTTCTTATACGGCCGGTCGGCGGCGCTTAACGCGTCGAAAATATCGACAATGGCCATGATTCGCGACTCCAACTGTATTTCTTCTCTGCCTTTGAGACCCAACGGGTAACCGCTGCCGTCCAATTTTTCATGATGTTTTCTCGAGATGTGAGGGATATTCTTATATTCATCGGGCCAAGGGATTTTGCTGACAAACATATAGGTGTGGTCCACATGACTTTCAATTATTTTTCGTTCTTCGCCGTTCAAACTTCCCTTCGTTATCTTAAGATTAACAATTTCCGGTTCCTCTAAAAGCGGAATGCACGATCCGTCCAAACCGGGACATTTCAGTTCATCCGTCAATTCCAATATCGCATTGATGTGTTCATCGGGATTGCCTGTTTCCGTCCTCGGCTCATTGAGGGTTGTCACCATATCCATCACTTTTTTCAAATAAAGCAGCTTCTGCTCTTTTTCATGATGCAATCGCTCTGAATTACTCCCCGTTTGAGCATAACGGAGTTCGATGCACCGATAGAGATAGCGCAGCCTCATCATCAGGTAGTCAAAGTCCTTGGGGTAGAGTTTTTTCCCCTTTACGAAGACCGCCGGGTCGATGTATAC
>CAZJBZ010000120.1:0-9305 GCA_964543975.1 uncultured Spirochaetales bacterium | reverse complement strand
CACCTTCCCGAAATCGTGAAGAAGCGCGGCAAACTCCAGCTCCTTTATCTGGAAATCGGAATATTCGAAATCACGGTACGGTCCTTGATTGGTGCGGTTGATGATACGCGCCATGTTGACACACATCTCCGCCACCCGAAAAGAGTGGCCGGAGGTCGCCGGGTCTCGAGACTCAATTGCCGATACGGACGCCCGTACAAACTCTTCAAATTGATTTTGGATTTGCAGGACCATCCGATTGTTCTCAAGGGCGATTGCCGCCTGTCCCGCCACCGCCTCCATCAAGTTTTCATACCGCTTTTTAAACGGACCGACTTTAAGCTCAAAATCATCAGGCTGTTCCAACAACACCTCGTACGCCTCGTTTCCGGTGTAGGATTCGTCGGTCTCCTTACTGTTGATAAGTTGAATGACACCCATGACATCATCAAGATGGTTTCGCATGGGAAGCACCAGCATCGATTTTGTCCTGTAGCCGTGTTTCTTATCGAACGTTTTGTTAAACGAAACCGGATCGGTCGAATCGAGGTTATACGCGTCGGCAATATTGAGCACTTCTCCGGTAACCGCTACATAACCGGCTATGGAATTTTTGTTGATGGGAAGAGTAAACTCCTCGTACGCTAAGTCTTTAGAGAAAGTGTGGGAATATTTAAACCGCAGGACCCTCTCTCCGTTCGTTTCTTCGGTGATGAAGATGCTTCCGGCGTCCGCGCCGGTGATCTTTTTAGCGAAGTAGAGAATGGTCCGGAGGAGCCGGTCGGGGTCTTTTTCCAGTGAGAGTGATTTCCCGATATGGATAAGAGCTTCCTGATCGTTCCAGGCGTCCATCAATTGCAGAGCGTGTTCGTCCATTCTGAGCTGTTTCCCGATAGTCTCTTCAACAACAGAGAAACCTTTTTTGATCAGAAAAGCACACTCCCCCGGTTTGATCGGCGAGGTGCGAAGGGCCACCACCTTCCGGTGATCGACGTGGATGGTTGATAATTGCGACGGCTCGCACACCGCGATACATGAGGCCAGCACCTTGTTCGATCGAAGCTGCTCCAAATAACCGTACACCTTCGTCGCTTCTCTCGCGTGAAGGAAGAGGACGATGTTGAGCCGCACAATAGTATGTTCACGCATCAAATCCAATATTTTGCCGAGAATGTCCTCTTCAACGGAAACGGTGTAACCCTCATCGCGGGGACAACCGACCCACTCCTTGATCTCTTCCGCAATGAGGATATAGTGTAGATATTCCCGCTGGTCACTCATTATTTCTCTGTTACTATCGGCCATTTCTTCCGATTGTGCAACTAGGCCGGCGGCGGCGAAGACGTCGGCACCATCTGCCGGCGGCGAAGATAGTAGAGCGCGCATTCGACCTGTTTTCCGGTATCCTCGAACAACGCCTCTACCGCCTGTCTATACAGCTCCATCCTCCTCCGATACTGTTCCGGTACCACCGTGTGGTCCGATTTAAAATCAATTATGGTGACTTTTTCAGCTCCTTCGATGATCAGGTCGATTCTGCCGTTGATAAACCGCTCGCCCTCATCACCTTCCTTGCCGCCGGCGGGCCCCACTTCCCGCAGCAGGAAGGGCACTTCCGTTTCAACAGCCACGGCATTCCGGAGAAGCGCGCCCGCCTC
Source organism: uncultured Spirochaetales bacterium (assembly GCA_964543975.1). Classification (GTDB taxonomy): domain Bacteria; phylum Spirochaetota; class Spirochaetia; order SPDA01; family CAZJBZ01; genus CAZJBZ01. The sequence goes on along the minus strand of CAZJBZ010000120.1, from coordinate 7,668 downwards.
GGAGGTGAAAAAGTTCCCCGCGAGTGCGGCTGCCTCTTGGATGACGGAATCTCTCTTCTTTGGGGGAAAGGGGGCGGTCAGGGACGGAGGTAGTAAATCTATTATACCGGCAAAATCGCCGGTCTTCCCGCCCGTAGACCACGAGTCGAGCATCTGCTCGAGAATATAATGGCAAAGGGTCCCGAACTCCGCCCCTCCGGACAAAGCGGTCCCCCCTCCACTACCTTGCACCGGCGCGTGGGGCTCCATATCCGCGTCGGACCCGAGCTGCCCATCAGGCCCAACGGCGGCTTCAGACCCGGGGGAGGAATCGAACTCGATTGCCGCATGCTCTTTTTTCGGATAGCGATATTCGATCACGGAAGCGTTTTCATATAACCGGACCATCGATTGCAGATCGGACCCGTTACGGGCGGCGGTGTGGTTGTGGATATCCTTCTCCGTTATATCCATGATGCGTTCAACGGTGACGGTAGGACCCTCGCTTCCGATATTCTCGAATGCCCGCAATGCAATATTGAGAAGATTTGAGGAGGTTTCACTCTCGTTCCTGTTTCTCCGGTTGTGGACCCCGGAAAGGATTAACTGGAATTGGGCCCGGGTTGCCGCCACGTAGAGAAGCCGCTTCAGCTCGGCAAGCTCCTTTTTCTTATCTTCCTCCTCGGCCCTGCTGTAGAAATAGTTATAACGACGTTTTTTTTGCCCCGATTCGTCTTCCTCCGTCAGGTTGAACGTCAAACCGAATTCATCACAGAGGTAAAACGGAGCACGGCGCTCGTCTCCCCGGCGGCCGATGTTGCCCATATTAGCCAAAATGACCACCGGAAACTCCAACCCTTTCGACTTGTGGACCGTCATGATCCGCACACCTTCCGGATTATCCTTGAGTATCTCCAAATCCTCCAGTTTTTCATACTTCCCTAGATTGGATCGGAGAAAATCGAGGAAAACCGCCAGACTATCTCCTCTTCTATCCGCCTCCGCTGCCAACGACCACAAATAATCGTAAAACTCCAGATAGCTGTGAAGGGAAGGCTCCTTCAAGATGAGGTAACGGTATCCGTACGTGTACCATACGTCGTATATGAGTTCGGTAAGGGGCGCCGTATCGGCTTTTTCGCGAACATCACGATACATTTGCATGCCTTTTTCGTATCGTACTCTATCCTCCCGATCAACGGTAAAGTCGCGCGGCCCTTCACCCCGCTTCATTTCCGTTGGATTATCAGGATCGAAGGCAAAGGCAGGTGCGTCATCCATCATAAGCCGAACAAAAAAGGGATCGGAGACATTGACTAACGGAGAACGAAGCAGCCCGGCGTAAGCGGACCTGTCCTCCGGATAGACGACACATTGAAGGAGGTTGTAGATATCGTTCGCAGGCGCCTCCAAGAAAAGGGTCCGGACGTTTTGCGTGGTGTAGGGAATTCCGAATCGACGGAACATTCGTTCATAAATAACCTGATTTCCCGTGGACCGCATCAGCAGAGCGAAGTCACTATAGCGGACAGCCCGAGAGTCCTCCCGTTTCACCGGTACGAACAGACCGCTCTCGACGCACTCCTCTATGTAACGGGCGATGTGAAAAGCTTCCGCCTCGTCGGAAGGAAGGATTGCCTCACCATTCGGAAGCGGCGCCTCCCCTTCGCCTTCCTCGTAGGGCTTATAAAAAAGCGCGACCTTCGGGGGGAACGCGCTCCACGCCTCCCTGCCGGTCAGCGGTTCAAAGCGGGCCTCATATTTTTCTTGGGAATTTTCAAACACGGAACCGAAAAAAGAGTTAAAAAAACCAACCAGGTCCGGCTCGCTCCGGTAATTGGTAGAGAGGGAGACCGCCCGACCGCTGGGGCCCGCCAGTTCTTCTCCGAGTTCCCGAAAAACGGAAACATCCGCGCCTCGGAACCGATAAATCGACTGCTTTTCATCCCCGACGAAAAAAAGTTTACCCGCATCAAGGTCGTCTACCAGGGGACTGTCGTTGCGACGGTCCGGCCGCTCCGCCAGCAGGTAGAGAAGCTCCTTCTGCTGTTTGTTATTGTCCTGAAACTCATCGATCATGATATACCGGAACTTTCGCTTATAGAAATCCCGTAAGGAATCGTTTCCGCGGAGGGTTTCGAGGGCCATCGATTGAACATCGGCATACGACAATACCCCCCGCCGCTGCTTTTCCCGGTGTATATCGTTTTGAAACTGAGAACAGAGTGAAAAAAGCTCCTCCAGATACCCGCGCTCATCGAGTGTCGCCGCTATATCGGCAATCCGCTCCGCCACCTGATTATATTCATCAACGCAGCCCTTGTAGAGAATGACATCGGCCTTTTTGGAATTACCGGTCCGTTTCGAAAGTGATACCCCGTCTACGATGCGGGCAGCTTTTTGGTGGGCAACCGGACCATCCCCGGGTTCGCGCGGGGGGCCCTCCTCCCGCATGGACGCGGTCAACGCGCGAATTTCTCCTAAAGAAGTCCCAATCGCCTGACACGCGTCGGCTATCGCTTTAGCGGCCTTATCATCGAGCGATAAAATTCGTTCACAAATCACTTCGATTGATTCCAACGATCCTAAGAGCAGAGACCGAAGATGGAAAAATTGTTCCGATACCATCGCCTCGAAATCTTTCTCCACTCCAATGGGAAGATATTTTTCGGCCAAGGCAGCGAAAAGGTCCTTCACCACCCGGTCGAAACCTTCCACAAGGACAAGCCGTTTCATTACCCGGTTGTCGGAATGTTGAAGAAGGAAACGGAGACTTGTCTCGTGGATAAGTTTTTGGTTTTCATACTCATCCTGAGTGAAACTGGGCGGAATACCGAAGCGGGGAGAGCCGTCACGGGCGATCGCGGTACAAAAACTATCCAACGTAGATATTCGGGCACGATCAAACCGAGGCAGCTGCGTCTCGATAAGCGGGTCATCCTGAAATTGCAGCAGAAGGGAATAGATCCGTTCATACATTTCCGCGGCCGCTTTACGGGTAAAGGTGACGGTCAAGATATTCTCGACATCGGCCTTGCCTTCAAGTATGAGCCGAACGTATCTGAGGGCCAATACCAGTGTTTTTCCCGAGCCTGCTCCGGCGCTTACAACCGTGTTCTTGTCCGAAAGGACCGCCTCTTTTTGCTTCGGGTTGAGCGTTTCAATCAGGTCTTCTATTTTATTTTTCATTTTTCAATCCAAAATATAACGCTCTCTGCAGATTGTTCGCAGCGGGCACGAAGAACACTCTTCCTCGGGAGTGCTGTAATCCCCCGAATCAATTCCGTTTTTCAAGTGCTCAAGCTGAGCGAGCATTACGGTGACGAGCTTCTCCATTCCTTCCCGCCCAAGCCACGGTTTCCGACCGCCAACCGAAGAAAAGAGCTTATTATCATCGTCACCGTAAAGATGGATATACCGGCCTTTGGTAATATCGTAGAAACTGCACGAGGCAACCTCCGCTCCCGCCGCTTCGAGAAGATAGGTGTAGAACGGCAACTGATAGGAGGCGGGAAGCGTCTCGGTCCCCAGATAATCTTTTTTCCGAAAGGGGACCGATTTTTTGTAATCGATGACCGATAGGGGGTGACTACAATCGGCAGTTTGCTTCGAAGCAAGTCTGTCGATCCTGCCTTTTAGCAGGACACCCTTCTCAGGCAGTCGAAGTGACGCGGTATACTCCAAACCGGCCGTTGAAAAACCGGAAAAAACCTCAGCCTCCGTGTGGAGAAACCCTGCGCACAATCTATGGCTTTTTTCAAGGAAACTCTCCCAGACCGGAGGGAAAAAGGGAGCACCGCTTTTCTCCCAGCGGGCCGCGGTTTTATCGACACATTCCGCCATGAGTTTTTCATACTCATCGAGCCTCAGCGGATCGAACGATTCATTCCGTTCCTGTACTATGGAAAAAAAAGCATCCAATACGGCGTGCAAGAATGTTCCGATGAGAAGCGGATCGGAATATCTGGTCTCATAATGATCTTCTTCGATACCCAGCGGGCCGGAGAGCAGAAAAGCAAAACCGCAGCTTTGGTATGACGCGATATCGGTATGGCCTAGATGAAGCAGTCCATCGTCTCCCTGTAGACGGTTTTTCAGTGCCTTTCGAAGCGACGGATCGGCTATCGGTCGTCGAGTAAAATCAACCGACTTTTGTGCCGACCCGGAAGCGGTTATCGAGAAGAACCCCTGCTTTTGTACGGGATGAAGCACCGCCCCCCGAAAACCGAACGCGTCCCCGGTGTCTCTCGATGGGTCCGACCAGCGCGACTGCTCCCACACAAAGCGGTCTTTCACCGTCCGAGGTCCTTCTTCGTTCACCGCGGAACGGGCCCCTTGTTCGTCCGACAGGATGTTTTCCGGCTCTTCAGTGACCGCGGAACGGGCCATGAAATAGCCCGGCACAAGCCGCCTTCCTTCGGAGGTTTCCCTGCTGCATGAAAAAGAGAGATTTTTACCGGAGAGCGTGTAAAGGTCGAGGAAAGCGTCGGTAAAATCCGGGTCATTTACATCGCAGAGTTGTTTCTGGTCTTCCCGAAGGAACGGGTAACGGTTAACCGTAACGGAGACGGCCTCATGGGAAGCTCCCGCGATAAAATGATACTGCGGGGTTATTCCCGCCGCTACCCGATACGGATAGACGGGTATACCCTCTTCGCTTCTCGGAGGAACGTAGATCCGCTCCTTTAAGGAAGTGAGGAACAGTTGAAAGGGACGGAGGTCCACATCCTCCCCTTCCCGTTCCTCACCCCAAGCACCGATGGTGACGGCGGCATCCGTTAAATCATCGATAAGTTTGAAACAGCTTTGAAAAACTCTTAGCTGCGTTTCTTCCCAATCGTCATTACAGAAAAAGCGATCGATGAATCCGTTTAAACGCGCTTTCAATTCGGGAAAATCTCCGGCCCGGATAATTCCTGTCATCCGACCGGTAATCTCTTTAAAATAACCGAGTAACCGGGTATTACCGGTGCGGGTAAGATGATGCATCCAGACATTTTTCCCCCGGACGCAGAAATAGTCTATACCGAAGCGGACAAGCTCCCGACCCTGTTCGGGTTTGCTCCATGGGTATCCTCGGTTCAGCAGCAGCTGCTTGAGGCTGTCGAGGCCCCACTCCTCCTCGATACAGCGGTCCATAGCATCGAACAATCCCCCGGCCGTATATTCACACAGCGTTTTACCCCGGACCAATGTAATCGGTATCGAGTATTTCTCCGCCTCCCGTTCTATGGCGCGAGCGGTAGATTCATCCGCCGCCGTTATCGCCAATTCCGACGGAGCGGTCCCGTTGTCGAGCAGATCGAGCAGATCGTTCATTAGCCGGCGCAGCTCATGAATCGAATTATCAAAAACCCGAAGGCGGGGGACAGGAAGCGGGGGGGAAGGACCGTTCCCGCCTGAACCGCGCGCCCCGGAACAATTCGTCCCGGGATCGTGCGCTCTGTAACCCTCCGTCCCGGGATCGCGCGCCCCGGAACTATTCCTCATGGGGTCACACGCGCCGGAACTATTCGTGTCGGGGTCGAGCGCCCGGGAACCATTAGCCCCATACACGAGGGTAATATTACGGGCGGATTCCAACGCCCCGCGATACTCTTCAAAATCTTCAAGGACCTGAGGGAAAATTATAAAAACCTTCCCTTCGGTCCGCGGCAGAGAAAGCGGTTCGAAAGCGGGCTCGAAGAGTCGGTGTTTCTTTAAAAAATCTTGATATCGGTTGAAAAGGAGGGAAAGATCGTCAAACAGGGACCGAGGCAATGATGCTTTTTCAAAGGAGCGCACCCCGGCCAATGAGGGGAGAATCGATACGATATATGAAAGGAACGCGGAGGAGTTAGCGGCGTGCTCCGGGTGGATGACCGAGGTAAAGAGCGGCGGTTGTGAATCGGCGTTTTCCGCAAGCAGTTCAGCCGCGAAAAAGGTGCGGACCAATTTGTTTGCCGGCTTTTCGATTTTCCGTGCCGAGAAACCGCTCTCTTTGAAGCGGTCCCACGAGAGAAATCGATCACTGCGAACAGCCTTTTTCCCGGTAACGCGAAGCGCCTCTTTACGCCAATAACCGGCCGCTATCTCGGAAGGAAAAACGTAGATGACCTTCCGGTCGCTGATCGTCTCTTTTAGTACCGTAACAACATCATTCATGTGGGGTGGGCTTCTAGTAAAAGAGGGCCGTGTGACACTTTCAAAAATCACCATTTTGAAAGAGTTTTCCATATCGCCCGGAAGCAACACCCGAAACCCATAACACAGACCGGCGCCGCCGTTTTCTTTTCATGATAGGCTTATTTAACCAGACAATCGGTAATCTCACCGATATACATTCGGTGATACTGTTTTTCGGGATAGAGTTTGTCGATTTTTTCATCGAGGAAAAGTTTCGGTTTCATATCGTCGGCATAGATCTTTCTACAGACCAAGACAAGACGTGCCTGTTCGAAGGCCACTGTCTTACCGGCAAACTCCATCGGGACCAAACCGGTCTCTTTCGCCTTATCGACATCCCGACCCGAGTAGGTCCCGCAATAGTTCAGCGCGTCGCGATACTTTTCCGGATAAAAAGAAAGCGTATAGTGTTCGGCTTTTTCCATAAATCCGTAGGTATACCGGTTCGGCCGCACGAAACAGTAACTGACGTCCCGGTTCCAAAGAAACCCGAGACCACCCCACGCCGCGGTCATCGTGTTCCAGTTCTCGAGCGTACCGGCGGTAACAAGCATCCACTCTTTGCCGATAACCTTAAACGGGTTCTCTTGTATTGTTTCTGTTGAAACGGATTTGAATTCTGTGCTCATTTTATCATTCACTCCTTTAATGAGAGGACTACCGAATAGGCCCCTTCGATTACAGTCCCTCTTTTGCGCTAAATCTTATCATTTTCGGTATTTCCATGGCAACAGGAAAAAATTGGGGCCGGAGGTTTACTTTTTTACTTTTTTCAAAAGTGAGTCTAGTGCTTCCTTTAGTTCAACCAATGAAAACGGTTTGCGCAGAAGCCGCTCGGTACCGGTCTTCGTTGAAAGTTTTGTATATCCGATCTCGGGAAGCGATGGCTGTTCTACAAGCGTGACAATACAATCGGTTTGAGGAAAAGCCGTTGATACGCTCTTCGCACCGGGATCGACAATAATCTTTACAGAATAGCCGTCTTCTTTCAAGAAATCTGCAACCAGTTTACAGGTTACCTCGTCTTCTTCCTCTATGATAACGGGTTTCTTCCCTCTTTTCCATCCGTATGACTTCATAACAGTAGATTACCACTATTACGTGTGCTCTGTCTATTTAATGCACCACTTTCAATGAGTAGCAACCTTCGTCGTTTCCATATACAAAGAAAATGGAACAGATAAACTTCTTTCAAAATGGGGCTATGTGGCACTTGCAAAAATTACAATTACTTATATTGTAAGTATTTAATTTTTTATACCCTATAAAACGGTGATTTTTGCAAGTGCCTCAGATATTTCATTCTTACACATGGATACACAATCAATCGGATTAAAGATAAAATTGCTCAGAGAATTGAGAGGCTTTTCCCAGGAAGAGCTGGCTTCCCGCGTTGATCTCTCCTACCAGCAAATTCAGAAATATGAATACGGAGAATCGAAGATCACTATCGAACGTCTCAGCGCTATCGCACAGGCGCTCGACTGTACGATCTTTGAACTGCTTACCTTAGACTACTATCGA
>CAZJBZ010000119.1:540-12079 GCA_964543975.1 uncultured Spirochaetales bacterium | reverse complement strand
CATGATACGCAATGATCCTTTCCTCAGCCTGTAAAACATCCTCGGAAATCTCGTTTTTTATTCTTTGATTATAAAATCTTGTTTCTATTAGTTCAAAAAGACCGGAAAATGCAAAAAAAACGAAAACACTAAAGACGACTACAGTTAATAATAAACTGAGTGCTACTTTAAAAATGGGTCTCATAAAGTAGTTATAACTCCACGCATACTTTTAATAAAGTTTCTATTATAATATATCGGCAAAAGCAGGTATTGAATAGAGGAACTCTTCCATCTACGGCGGTGCTCCGTTTAAAAATACAAAAAAAAGGATTTTGCTTTGATTACCTCGTGCAAAATCCTTAAGATCGTCGACTCTACGGCCAAAAGATTATCTTTTATTCACCACTCGCTTCACTTTCTCTATCAACAAGCTCTAAAATTGCCAATTCGGCGGCATCATTTTTACGATAACCGATTTTCAGTATCCTTGTGTACCCACCCTTTCTCTCAGAAGACCGTGGTGCAATTTCAGTAAAAAGTTTTGCAACTACGGCTTTATCATGAATACTTTTAGCAATTATACGTCTATTATGTACGCTATCTTCTTTTGCTCTGGTTATCATCTTTTCCGCGGTGCGACGAATGGCTTTTGCCTTAGCGATAGTGGTTTTTATTCTTTCATATCGAAAAAGAGAAGTCACCATATTTTTATGAAGTGCCTTTCTATGGCTTGCTTTTCTTCCAAGCCTGTTGTAACCAATGCGATTATTCATCTTCTTCTTCCTCTTCCTCTTGTTCTTGTTCTTGTTCTACTTTTTCTTCCTGTTTTTGTTGGATTTGTTTGGCATTCTTCAATACGCTGTAATCGTTCATGCCTAAACCCAGCCCCCACTCCGCGAGCTTTTCTTTGATTTCCAGAAGCGATTTTTTACCAAAATTGCGTGTTTTTGCAATTTCTTCTTCCGTTTTTCTGGTCAAATCACCGATGGTTTTAATATTCGCATTCTTTAAGCAGTTGCTTGAGCGGACCGACAATTCCAGTTCCTCAACAGGGGTATCGAGAATTTGACGCACCCTCTCCTCATCTTCATCGATATCTTCATCACCGGTAACGACATCTTCATCGAAATTAATAAAAATCGTGAAATGGTCTTTCGCAATCTTTGCAGCTTCCGCTAACGCGTCCTCCGGAGAAATCGTACCGTCAGTCCAAATATCTAAGATTAATTTATCATAATCGCTTCTTTGGCCTACTCTTGTATTTTCAACAAAGTATTTAACGCGCCGGATTGGTGAAAAAACAGCATCTATAGGAATTGTTCCTAACACCTCAATATACTTTTCGTTTACCTCTGAAGGGACATAACCTCTTCCGAGGTCAATCTGAAGTTCAACATCTATATTTGCTTTTTCCATCATTGTTGCGATCGTATGGTCTTTATTGATGATGGTAATGTCATTATCTTTTTCAAGATCTTTGCCGGTTATATCCCCGGGACCTTTGCATTCCACAAGGATTACCTTCTGGTCAATATCATCCGATAACTTTATCTGAAGCTGTTTTAAGTTACTGATAACCTCCGGTGTATCTTCCACAACTTCCGGTATCATCTCATATTCACTTGATATAAGATGAGGAGTTCCTTCTTCATCGTAGGATGTAATCTTCACCGCGGACACAGCGTATCCTTGGATCGAAGAAAGGAGGATCCTCCTGATTGTATTTCCTATGGTCGTACCATATCCGCGCTCAAAAGGATAGGCAACAAAAGAACCATGATACCGGTCAACTTCACTGTGTTCGAATGTTATCCCTTTAGGCTTCTTGAATCCCTTTAAAAGGTTTTTCCTAGCCATGTAATCTCCCTATTTTGAATAAAGCTCAACAATCAATTGTTCTCTAATGTCTTCTAAATCGGTAAGATCATTCTTTCGGGGAATCGTTTTTACGACACCCCTCATCTGATCAGGATCAACTTCCAACCAAGGTACTACTCCCGACCTGGTATACTCTTTTAAACTCTCTTTAAAAATGACAAGTTTTTTACTTCTTTCACGAATCTCTATCGAATCTCCCTCATTCACAATGTAAGAAGGAATAGTGACTTTCTTTCCATTAACAAGCACGTGACCATGTAGTACCAGCTGTCGAGCCTGCTTCCGGGATGCTGAAAACCGCATCCTGTATACCATATTATCCACTCTTCTCTCTAAAAGGCTAACAAGATTTTCACCGGTCTTTCCGGGAAGTCGATCAGCACGATTAAAGAATATCTTAAACTGTTTCTCAAGCATTCCGTAAATACGTTTTACTTTTTGTTTTTCACGCAGCTGCAAACCATAATCCGACATCTTTTTTGGTCTGGAGCGAGGAGGTTTTCCGGGTGTCGGACGTTTTTTCGTTACAGGACATTTTGCACTATAACAACGCTCTCCCTTGAGAAATAACTTTCTTTTTTCTGCTCTGCAGAGTCTGCACTGTGGACCTATATTTCGTCCCATCGAATCCTCCGATTATCCAATCAAAATATAAAATTCTTCTCTTATACCCTTCGTGTCTTTCTCGGTCGACAACCATTATGCGGTATTGGAGTAACATCCCGTATGCTTCTGACCTTAATACCGAGACCGCCTAATGAACGAATCGCCGATTCCCTTCCGACACCGGGACCTTTAACAAAAATATTGACTTCACGCAATCCCAAATCCATCGCCTTTTTTGCAGCTGTTTCCGTTGTGGTCTGCGCGGCGTATGGTGTTGATTTTTTTGCGCCTTTGAAATTGAGAGACCCGGCACTGGCCCAAGACACGGCATTTCCGGATAAATCAGTTATTGTAACGATTGTATTATTAAAAGTCGCCTGAATATAAACATTGCCGACATGTACCGTTCTTTTCTCTTTTCTTCTTTTCGGTTTAGCTTTTGCCACGTTTTGTATCCTCCTTGAACTACTTCACCGCTTTTTTCTTTCCGGCTACCGTCTTCTTTTTTCCCTTTCGGGTCCGGGAATTCGTTCGAGTTCGCTGTCCCCGTACCGGTAGTCCGCGCCTATGGCGAAGTCCTCGATAACAGCCGATGTCCATAAGCCGTTTTACATTCAAAGAATGTTCGGTTCTCAAACGACCTTCAACAGTGTAATCGTTATCGATCACTCTTCTTAATTTGGTAATATCTTCACTTGCCAGATCGTTTATGCGCGTATTCGGATCAACACCGGCCTTATCACATATCTCATCTGCCAAAGAATGTCCAATCCCAAAAATGTAGGTCAGAGCGATCCTCGTCTGTTTATTCGGTAAATCGATTCCTGCTATTCGTGCCATACAAACACCTCTCTACCGCTGTCTCTGCTTATGTTTCGGATTTTTACAGATAATTCTTAGAACACCGTTTCTGCGAATGATTTTGCAATCATCGCATATTGGTTTAACACTAACTCTCACTTTCATTACATTTCTCCTATAAATTCCTCGATCTAATCTTACCTTTCTTTACAAGTCCATCATGGTGATGCATTCGTAAATGCCCCTCAATCTGCGACATCAAATCCAAATCAACACCAACCATAATTAAAAGAGAGGTACCACCCATCAGCATAGCCACTTGAATAGGAAAATCGAAAAGCGTTTGAATAATAGTGGGAATAACTGCAATGAATGCCAGAAAAAGGGCCCCGGGTAAAATAATCCTACTAAGAATCCTATTCAAGTACTCTTCAGTTTTTTCCGTTCGTATACCTGGTATCGATCCACCGTTTTCTCTAATTTGGCGTGCTATCTCTACCGGATTTAAGGTTACCTGGGTATAAAAATAGGCGAAAAAGACAATCAACAAGGTGTAGGCGATAACATAGGTTGGTCCGCCCGGTCTCATCATATAGGAAAAATCCGCAAGCCACTCTATCTTTGAACCTAAATTGCCCGCAATCTGCATTGGAAAGGTGAGGACCGAAGAAGCGAAAATGACGGGAATAACCCCCGAGGGATTAATTTTAAACGGTATGTAGGTATTTTGGGCCCCATACATACGACGACCGACCACCCTCTTTGCGTAATGGACCGGAATTTTTCGTTGCCCCCGCTGTTCGTAAATAACAAGGGCCACCACACCGACAAACATCGCTAAGACAACAATTACGAAAACCGGATTTAATTCTCTGGTACGGATTTTTTCGATGAGAGTGAAGGAAGCGTCCGGCATTCTAGCTACAATACCGGCAAAAATCAAGAGAGATATCCCGTTTCCTACTCCCCGTTGGGTAATTTGCTCTCCAAGCCACATCAAAAAAACAGTGCCTGTCGTAACGGTCCCCATGGCAAGAATATTGAATGGTAAACGTGCCATCGTAATGGCATCAGGTATTTGATCGGCATAAATTGTTACCGCGTACGATTGAATAAGACAGACAACCACCGTACCGTACCGTGTATATCGTTGAACTTTCTTTCTTCCGCCTTCCTCTTCAGAAATCTTCTTTAACTTGGGAAAAACCAAAAGTAAAAGCTGCATAATGATGGACATGGAAATATAAGGCATAATCCCCAGCATGAAAATGGAAAAGTTCTTAAACGCGCCTCCGGCGAAAAAATTAATATACTCGGTAATCCCGATTGCACCTGATGTCTGTTGCGCCATGAAATAGAGTTTAATAGCATTAACATTTATACCGGGTATGGGCAGTGTCGCTCCCAATCGAAAAACAATGAGAATAAAAAAAGTGAAAAGTATCCTTTCACGTAAATCTTTTATGCGAAACATGTCTACTAATGCATTACTCGCCATATAAAATCACCTACTCTTCTTTTGCTTGTTCTTCATCTCCGGATTTTACTATTTCTCCGCCTTTCTCTTTTATTGCTTCGGAAGCTGAAGCTGAGATCTTATCGACATCAACATTCAATTTTTTTGTCAATTCTCCGGTACCTAAAATTTTGACAGGCAAGTCCAATCGTTTAATGAGCTTCTTCTCCTTCAGCGATGTCTTGTCGACGGTTTCACCGTCTTGGAATTTATTCTCTAAGTCGGCCAAATTGATTATTTGATACTCCTTCTTAAAGGGATAATTAGAAAAACCCCTGCGTGCAATTCGTCTGTAGAGGGGCATCTGACCACCTTCGAATCCCGGACGGACCTTACCGCCGGACCGAGAGTTTTGACCCTTATCACCCTTTCCGCATTTAGCTCCTTTTCCGGAGGCGGCACCTCTGCCTTTGAATTTCTTTTTTTTAACGGCACCTGTCGGTGCTTTTATCTGATGTATATCACTCATACTATTGAATTTCCTCCACTTCCACTAGATGCGCGACAGAACGAATCATACCCATAATCGAGGGGGATGATTCTTTCTCAACCGTTTGATTAATCTTACGAAGCCCTAACGCGGCAATTGTTCTTCTTTGCTGCGGCTTTTTTTTATTGGTACTTCGCTTTAACGTAATCCGTAATGTGGTAGCCATTGATTATCCCCATAATTCACTTAAGGTTTTGCCACGATCATTGGCCAATTTCTTGGCATCAAAAATATTTTCCAAGCCGTTAAAAACCGCCTTCAAAATATTCATTGTGTTTTGTGAGCCGAATGATTTACTTAAAATGTCATTTATTCCGGACGCTTCCATAACCGCACGAACAGGACCACCCGCAATAATACCGGTACCGGGGGATGCGGGTTTCAGCAGGACTTTCGCACTCTTGTATTCACCGACCACTCGGTGTGGAACTGTTTCTCGTTTCAAGGGAACGGTTATCATGTTTTGTTTTGCCTTTTCTATACTTTTACGAATAGCTTCCGATACATCGTTCGCTTTTCCAAAGCCATAACCCACATGTCCTTTTCCGTCACCAACAACGACCAACGCGGAAAAAGAAAATCTTCGACCACCCTTTACAACCTTGGCTACTCTATTTAAACGTATCAGTTTTTCTATATATTCATTTTCACGTTCTTGCCGATGTTCCACTACTTCCCCCTAAAACTGTATTCCTGCTTTTCTAGTTCCGTCTGCTATAGCTTTCACAATACCGTGGTACGGAAAACCGTTCCTATCAAAAACAATTTTCTCAATTTTATTCTCTTTTAATCGTTTACCCATTATTTCACCCAATTTAAAAGCGTCTTCTACTCTTAATCGAAGTTCTTTATTATCGTTCTCGAGATCGCTGGCTGATACGAGTGTATTTCCTGCTTCATCATCGACAACTTGGATATACATATGTTTGTTACTCTTAAAAACGGTCATCCGAGGGCGGACTTTTGTCCCGGAAACTTTTTTCCGAATGTGTTTTTTTCGTTGAGTCCTTTTTCGCAGTTTATCTTCTAATCTTTTCATATCATTCCCCTACTTTATCGCAGCTTTTCCGATCTTTCTGCGAACGTACTCATCTTCATAACGAACACCCTTTCCTTTGTACGGCTCAGGAGGGCGAATTGAGCGGATTTCAGCGCTTGACTGTCCAACCTTTTGTTTATCTATCCCGCTCACAATAATCTTATTGTTACCTTCACAGACAACCGTAAGTCCCTCGGGAATAAGGTACTCAATTGGATTTGAATAACCTAAGTTCAATATAAGAACATCATTTTGGACTTCGGCTCTATAACCGACGCCGTTGATCATCAAGGTTTTAGAAAAACCTTGAGAAACACCGACAACCATATTACTGATGATGTTTCTGTAGAGACCATGTAGAGACTTTGCTCTCTTCGACTCATTTTTCCGTGAGATAGTTACCTGATTATCTTCAATACTGATAGCTACTTCCGGTAGAATTTTTTGCTGCATCTTACCTTTCGGCCCTTCGACGCTAACAGTATTATTGTTAATGTCTACTTTGGTTCCCTGTGGTATAGTTACCGGTACAACTCCAACACGAGACATGATTAACTCCTTACCAAATTGAACAGATCAGCTCTCCACCGACCTGCTTTTCCACCGCCTTCTGTCCGGTGGTAATCCCTTCAGAGGTGGATACAATGAGCACACCGTATCCATTTAATATGCGCGGCATTTTTCTATAGCCGCTGTACACCCGACGTCCAGGCGTGGACATTTTCTTCAAACCATGGATGACAGGGCTCATTTCGTCATCATACTTTAAAAAAACTCGAATATAATTGAAACCATCTTGGCTTATCTTTTTGAAATTCTTGATAAACCCCTCGTTCTTCATTATTTTAACAACTTCCAATTTCAATTTGGATGTCGGTATATCGACCTTTTCAAATTTAGCCCTACAAGCGTTGTTTATTTTTGCCAACATATCCGCAACAGGATCTGTTACTGCCATTCTCTTCTCCCTACCAACTAGATTTGGTTACTCCAGGTATTAACCCTTCACTCGCGAGATTTCTAAAGCAAATTCTGCACATCTGGAATTTACGCATATAGCCCCTAGGTCGGCCGCAGATACGGCAACGGTTTACCTTTCGCGTCATGTATTTTGGCTTCCGATTCGCTTTTACAATCATGGATTTCTTCGCCATCTATACACCTCTCTCCTACATCGTTATTTGTTACCTTCGAAATCGCAGTCCCAATTTCTCAAGCAAACTTCTCGCCTCTTGATCGACGGTGGCTGTTGTTACAATCGCGATATTCATTCCGCTGACTCGCTCGATTTTATCATAATCGATTTCCGGAAAAATAATCTGCTCAGTAACGCCCAGGGAGTAGTTCCCGTGTCCGTCGAAACCGTTCGGATTAACACCCCGAAAGTCTTTAACCCTCGGAAGAGCAACATTCATCAATCGATCGAGGAATTCCCACATATGAGCACCCCTCAGAGTAACTTTTGCACCTATTTCCATATCCTTTCGCACTTTAAAATTCGAAATAGACTTTTTTGCCTTCGTCTTCACCGGCCGTTGACCGGTTATCAGCGCAAGTTCTTGGACAGCGGAATCAAGTAATTTTTTGTTTTGAATTGCTTCTCCAACTCCGACACTGACAACGACCTTTTCAATCGTAGGAATTTGCATCGGAGAGCTGTAACCGAACTCTTCGAGAATTTCTTTCGCTATTTTTTTATAGCTTTCTTTTAACCTTGGTACATATGTTGTCGTTTCGGCCATTACAACATCTCCCCGCATTTTCTGCACATTCTTCGTTTCTCATCGTTTTCAAAGGTGTAGCCGATTCTTGTCGGACCACATTTTCCGCACATGACCATAACATTCGAAAGATGAAGAGGAGCTTCTATATCTATAATACCGCCTTTTTCTTCCTGACGGCGCTGCTTCATGGCTTTCTTGACCATATTCAAACCTTGGACAATAACCCGTCCTCGTTTATGATCGATTCTGAGAACCTTTCCGGTCTTGCCGCTATCCTTACCGGTAATCACCATGACTTGATCATCTCTCTTAATTTTATAGCTGTTTGTCGTATTTTTTTTCATATCACTTTTCCCGCTAAAGAACTTCCGGAGCCAAAGATATTATTTTCATAAAATTTGCTTCTCTCAGTTCCCGTGCTACCGGGCCAAAAATTCGTTTCCCGAGAGGGTTTAAGTTCACGTCAATGATAACACACGCATTATCATCAAATCGTATATAAGTTCCGTCCACCCTTCTGAACTCTTTCTTCGTCCGTACTATTACAGCACGACGAACGTCCCCTTTCGAAATTGGTGCATTCGGTAAGGCGTCCTTTACAGCGACCACGATAATATCACCTATTCCCGCCGTCTTTCTTTTACTACCGCCTAATACTTTTACACACTGTACCCGTTTAGCACCACTATTGTCCGCTACATTTAGGTAAGACATCATCTGAACCATGGCCGTATCCTTTTTTCAAATTTCTATTTCGCTCGCTCTACAACTTCTAAAAGACGCCATCGTTTCTCTTTACTCAAGGGCCGGGTCTCTATAACGCGTACTTTATCGCCGATTTTCGCATCGTTTGTTTCATCGTGCGCTTTTATCCGTTTTGAACGATTAATATATTTTTTATACAACGAATGAAGCTGCCTCGTTGTCACGTTAACGACAATAGTTTTATCCATTTTGTCGCTGACAACAATGCCGGTATACATTCTTTTCGATTTTCTGGTTTTATTTTCGTTTTTTTCAGTATTCTCCACTGCCCTACTCCTGAACCTTTCTCAATCCAAGATCGAATTCGTGAACGATAGTATTCAATCGTGCTATCTGTCGTCTAAGGGTCCTTTTCTCCAACGGATTATCAACATGCCCTACAATCTTATCGAAAAGAATGTCTCTGTATTTTTTTTTCAGTTCTTCTCTTTTCGTATGAAGTTCTTCATACGTAAGATCGTTGAAAGAATCTCTCATAACCTACTCCAAATCTCTTCTAACAACAAATTTTGTTTTTATCGGCAACTTCGTGCTTGCAAGCCGCATTGCATCAGCAGCAAGCTCTTTCGGTACACCCGCCATTTCAAACATAACCGTACCCGGTTTAACAACGGCCACCCAATATTCCGGGTTTCCTTTTCCTTTTCCCATTCTTGTTTCCGCGGGTTTCTTGGTGTACGGTTTATCGGGAAATATTCTTATCCAAACCTTACCACCCCTTTTCACATGCCTGGTCATGGCGATTCGCGCAGCCTCAATCTGCCGATTTGAAATCCACTTAGGCTCCAACGATACAAGACCATACTCTCCAAATGATATTCTGTTGCCCTTGGAGGCGTTATTTTGGATTTTTCCTCTATGCTGCTTTCTAAATTTTGTTCTCTTCGGACTGAGCATAGTAATTAACTCCTTGATGCTGCCTTTTCTTTTCTCTCACGTACAATAAGCCCCGCATCTTCTTTTCTATCTTTTTTCAACACTTCTCCGTTAAAAACCCATACTTTCACTCCGATTGTACCGAAGGTCGTCTTTGAGTTTGTAAAACCGTAATCGATGCCGGCGCGAAACGTATGAAGAGGAATCCGTCCCTCTTTATATGTTATCTCGCGCGCCATTTCCGCGCCGCCTAAACGGCCTGCAATCCGTACTTTTATTCCAAAGACACCCGCTTTCATCGCGTTGTTTACGGCCATCTTGATGGCTCTTCTGAAAGAACCGCGTGATCGGAGCTGACGCGCTATATTCTCTGAAATTAATTGAGCATTTGTTTCGGGTTTTTTAATTTCTTTAATTTTTATTTGTATCTTTTTACCTGCAATTTTTTGTAAACGAGATCCGATTTTTTCTATGTTAGACCCCTTAGTACCAATAATAATTCCCGGTCGAGAGGTATGAATTACAATGGTAATTCTTTGCGGATGGCGAACGATTTCTACATCCGCGATTTCCGCGCCTCTTGTCTCCGGACAGTCGTCTAAAGCTTTACGGAGTTTAAGATCTTCATGAAGAGTATCGGCGTATTCCCTTGGACCGACATACCAGCGAGATTTCCATGTTTTGTTAATGCCTAACCGCATTCCATTCGGATTTACTTTTTGTCCCACATTACGCTCCCGATTCACTAATTTCATCTACAACGACATATACATGACTAAGCTTTTTTACCAAAATATCTCTTCTGCCGCGGGCCCTCGGCCACAATCGTTTATATCGCGGGCCTTCGTTTATTTGCAGCTCTTTGATAAAAAGCATTTCTTCATCAAGCTGTTTATTTTGCACCAAAGCATTTGCCGCGGCAGACTGAATTATCTTTTTCAAGACGGTACATCCCTTATGCGGTAAACTCTCCAGTAGCGCGATAGCCTCCGAATATGGTTTTCGTCTTATCTGATCGGCAACCCGCCGGAGCTTTGTCGGAGAAAGAAGAATATACTTACCTTGGGCCTTATATCCTTTTTTAGCTTCCATATTTACTCCAAATCCTTATTACTATTTCTTTATCTTCCTATCTGAGCCGGCATGTCCACGAAAAATTCGAGTAGGGGCAAACTCACCAAGCTTGTGTCCAACCAAGTTCTCAGTAATATAAACAGGAACCCATTGTTTACCGTTATACACGGAAATAGTAAAACCGACCATCTCAGGAATAATAGTCGAGCATCTGGAATAGGTTTTCACCATCTTTTTGTTGCCTGCTTTTGATAACTCGACAACCCTCTTAAAGAGTTTTTTCTCAATAAATGGACCCTTTTTAATCGATCGTGACACTTGTTACTCCTATTTATTTCTCCGTTTTACGACAAACTTGTCGGAATACTTCTTTTTCTTGCGTGTTTTGTATCCTTTCGTAGGCTGCCCCCACGGACTGACTGGATGGCGTCCACCGGAGGTTTTGCCTTCCCCGCCGCCGTGCGGATGATCGTGCGGGTTCATGACAACGCCTCGAACCTTCGGCCTTTTCCCAAGCCATCGCGATCTTCCGGCCTTACCGAGGGAAATGTTCATGTGATCTTCATTTCCCACTTCGCCGATCGTTGCAAAACACTTCCTAAAAACCATTCTCGTTTCACCGGAGGGAAGTCTAACCGTTACGTAATCCCGTTCTTTTGCGGCGATGACGGCTGAAGCCCCCGCCGAGCGTGCTAATTGCCCTCCCTTTCCATACGTAAGTTCGATGTTGTGTATCGTCATGCCTAGAGGAATGTTTTCTAACGGAAGAGCATTTCCTCTCTCAATCG
>CAZJBZ010000119.1:0-530 GCA_964543975.1 uncultured Spirochaetales bacterium | reverse complement strand
TCCGCTTATAACGACAGCACCTACTTGAAGCCCTTTTGGAGCGAGAATGTACCGCTTATCACCGTCTTCGTAATGAATACGGGCGATATTTGCACTTCTATTCGGATCATATTCGATCGAAAATACTTTTCCAGGAACATTATGTTTATCTCTGCTAAAATCTATAAGTCGATATTTCCTCTTATGTTGACCGCCCTTCCTTCGGACACTGATTCTTCCGTTCGCGTCTCTTCCCGCCTTGAACGATTTACCTTTCATTTTCGATTTAAGACCCTTATCTACGGTCAATTCATCGAACGTTAGTCCGGTCTTGTATCGAAGGGCCGGCGTCAACGGTTTATATTTTTTTATTGCCATATTCTTATCCCTTATCCTTTACATGAAGTTACGCGCTTTCGAATATATCAATTGTTTCACCTTCAGAAAGGGTAATAATCGCCTTTTTCCAATCGTTCGTCTTCCCCCTGCGATATCCTGATCGAGAACGGACCGATTTTGGTTTTCCTTTCACATTCATGATACGGCAGTTA
>CAZJBZ010000118.1:0-12160 GCA_964543975.1 uncultured Spirochaetales bacterium | reverse complement strand
AATAATGTTTCCTTTCAGGATCAGTATCTTTACAGTCATACCCTATCTCGTTTTTTTACTAGTCGTCTATTTGGCGGGGGTCTATTTTGGAGAGGGGCTAATCTATCTTTTTCTCTTCTTCCTGCTTCTTCCCATTATCTTTTTCATTCACGTCATCGTTACCGCCGCATCACTCAGGTTCAATCAGGAATTTTCAACGGACCATCCGGTTAAAGGACAACAGGTCATTTATCGGATTTCAGTTTCATTGGAAACCGGGTTCCCCGGCAGTCTTACCAGAATTCATTTTAAACAGATAGGAGGCGAGATCGCGGACGATTTGCGGGATGTCTCTTTCGTGCCGGGGGCCCGCCGACCGTTCAAACAACAGTATCCTATCCGTTGTCGATTCAGAGGTGTCTATACAGTCGGTATGGAGACCCTCGAGGTGACGGACCTTCTCGGGTGGTTCACTATTCGAATACCCGTGTGGCACAGGACATTTTACGTCCTTCCCCGTCTCATCCACCTGAACCGGCTCAAACTGGATGCCGCAGGCGATATAACGAAAACCAGCGGGACAGAAGCCGGTGAGGCGATCGATTACACTCTGACGAAAACATTGACCGATTACCGCCCCAATGAAAACATCCGACATATGGCATGGAAAAAATTTGCCTCTACGGGGTTGCCGTTTCTCAAAGTGTATGAGCAGACGTCGTGGCCGGGCATTACAATCTATCTCGATACCCGACGGGTGACAAAAACGTCCTACACGCTCCTGGAAGCGGAGGACTGCTCTGTAGAGATACTGGTCGCTTTAGTCGACTACTTCGTTACACGCAGCGTTCCGGTATACCTCCGCACCGGTCAGTGGGGACAGACGTTTTTCCCGCAAGGGAGTAAAAAGAGGATTCAGCGGTTTATCGAGGCAACGGTCAACCTCTATTTCAGGGGAGACAAACCGGGCGGGATCTCTCCGGCGGAACTTTTTCAAATGGACATCGAGAGTAACGAGCTGTATACCGGTCACGTGCTTCTTATCTCTCATATATTCGATTCAGAAACAACCGCTTTTTTTCTCGATACCCACCCTGCCGGTCTAAAGGTATCCGGAATCTTTAACCTGACTGCTTTAACCGAAGGAGAGAAGAAAAAAACGCACTACTTTGCCGAATCCCTCAATGAGAATGAGCAAAATGTTTTTCTCGTTTCCAACCCCGAAAGCATTCGGGAGGACCTTTCATGAACCATAAACGCCCTTTACTAACATTCCTGACGGCAATCCTGCTTTCAATAGCTCCGCCGATTCTCCTCATGATCGTACTGGACCCGGACGGCCCCTTGGCAATCGTACTAAGTTACGCGGTCATCGTTCAAATAAGCTCTTTTCTCTCGAACCGGAATAGTGAGAAACGGATAAACGGCTGGTCAATAACAACCATCATTCTCTTTATTGCAGGTGCCGCCGTCCTTTTTGTCCAAATTCTTATAACTCCTCTTTCAGCCTATCTGGTATGGTTTAGGCTTGTAGAATCGATGCAGACGCGCGGTTCCGTTTCCTTTATTTTCGTCTCTTTCACAGGATACTTTGCCGCCCTCCTGACCTCTTTTTTCCGTCGCCACGGTTTTGTACGTCCCTTACTCGCCTATTCAACCGTAATGCTGTTTACCGGTTACATTATTACCCGGCATTGGCTCTTTTTTCTTGTTCTCATCCCCATTTTCAGTCTCTTCTTGCTGCTTAATGTTAAAAGTCGATATCGTGAAGCCTTCTACGTCCGCCGGGCGATTACCACCATTATAGTGGTTCTCCTCTGCGTTGCATTCATAGCTCTTCCCATCTCCGCTTCCATAGAACCGCAGGGAAACCGATTGGTCGATAAAACGGTCTCTCCCGGGCTGCGTGAATGGGTGGTTAAGGTATTCCCCAGGTTCCCGCTTCTCTACGGTATCCCGGGTTACGGCTCTTCGATTTCGGAAAAACAGCTTGGAGATCCGCCCGTTTTATCGCAACGTTCGGTTTTTCGGGTAAGCGGTCCGCCGGGAAGGACCATCTATTTGCGAACGGCAGTCTTTGAACGATTTATAGGAGAGGGCTGGTATAGCGAACAGGAAGTAACGGAGAATGCCGTTCCGCTGGATCCTACGGACGATCTTGTCGCGAATGAGCGGGAGCTCGCCCGGAGACCGGTTGTAACGCAACAGGAAGACGCGCTTCGAGAAGCCGATTCAATTATCTCGGTGGAAGTGCTGGCCGATTTTCATCCGACTATCCCCCATACGCTCAAAACGACCGTTATCTACGCGGATAAAAGACTCGATATAGAATACGGAAACCGAAATACCGGTTATAAGCTTCAGAGACCGTTACTCTACGGCGATACGGTTGTTTTAAAGGAAAAAGAATATACCTCCCCCCGAATCAAACCGAGTGAAACACAAGCTGACGCGCAGGAGAAGGAGCTGCAGCCGTTTCTAAAAGTGCCGGACACGGTTTCGGATGAGGTAAGAAACCTTGCCGCCGCCCTTAAACACGATTCCACGCAGGCCACATTGACCGCAATCGGTTCCTACTTGGCGGATGAATATCGCTACACACTGGATCCGGAGAAGCGTGAACAGGGATCCGCTTTTCTCGATACGTTTCTCTTCGACCAAAAAGAGGGGTTTTGCGTCCACTTCGCCACCTCTTTTATCGTTTTGGCCCGTCTGAACGACATTCCTGCCCGATACGCGACCGGATACATCGTCAACATTCCCTCTCCCGACACCTATCCCGGCGGGATGTTCTACGCGGAACCTTCTCCCGTTTTCCAATCGGGTGAAACCGGTGAAGAGTACATTCCTCCGGGGACCGGAAACTTTGCCGCCATGGTCACCGGATACTCGTCTCACGCGTGGCCGGAGGTGTTCGTACCTGAAATCGGATGGATTCCCTACGAAGCCACACCGCCGATGAGACCCGAAGCGTACGACGACCCCGACTACTGGCAGCGTTACTTCAGCGATAACCAGCGTTACACTATACGGCAAATTCAGGCGATTACCGGAAACAGAGTTCCCGAGCCGGAACAGGAGCAGCGAGAACGACCCGATATCCCGGTCTTACCGATTGCGCTGCCGATTGCCGCGCTGCTTACAGCGGCAGTCATCTTTATCTCTATCAAAAAGAACATCCACAGGTACAAAGGACCAAAACGGCTGGCTTCACTGCGTCGAGTAGGAAAGGGTCTCCTCCGCCACACGGGAAAAAAAGGAATACCCCACCCTTCCGTTTCAGGTTGGATTGCATGGGAAAACCGGGTCTATGGACTGCTCAACGGCGCTCTCGGTTCGTATGAAATGGCCATCGGGGATGAATCAACAAAACCGCTTGCGACCACCGGCGTACCGACGCACCCCGGATTTCCTGGGGAGATTTTCAGAAAGAGTTTTTTCGGCTCCTACCACCCTGATGAAAAAGATTTGAACAAGCTGCGAAATCTAAAGCGGGAACTGCGGAAAACGAGGCGCAGCTATATGGGGTAGGCAGCAGTGCCGGTATTGTTCGACTGCTTCAATAGAAGATGCCTATCGTGCTACACTATTCCATCATGGAAAACAAACGCATAGCTAAACATCAGGCCTTTTGGCGAAAAGAAAACACGAGCAGGCTAACGGCCTTCCGAATCGGCGACTACTTTATGAGCAGACAATTTACCGCGGCCCACCCTCTCTTAACGGACGGGAAGAAGGTAGAACCGGAACAGCTCTCGGTGGCGGATTTTTTCGACGACTATCTGCGAATGTACCGGGAAACGGAGGAAGCGGGCCAGGACGCTTTTTTTACGGCCACCCCTTTTACAGGCATACCGTGGATGGAGGCGATTGTAGGCTGCCCTGTCTACAGCACGAAAAGCAGTTTCATCGCAAAAGAAATTGTGTCCTCCCTCGATCGGATAGATCCGCAACAACAGTTCAACCAAACCTGGCTCGATAAATATCTCGAGTTCACCGGAGCTCTGGTGGAACTAAGCGACGGCCGTTTTCCGGTCGGTCAGCCAATCATGCGAGGGCCGGCCGATATTCTGGGGACGATGATGGGCCAAAGCGCAATGGTACTGGCACTGTACGACTCGCCGGAAGAGGTCCGCGGACTGCTTCACAACATCTCGAAAATGTTTCTCGATGTGATCGCGCGGCAGAAGAAGATGGTTCCGCGGTTTCACGGAGGAGAGTCGATCGGGTTTTACGATCTTTGGACACCGGACAGCTGCATCTGGTTTCAAGACGATCTTACAGCCCTCCTCTCCCCGGAACTGTATGAAGCGATACTCTACCCCGTCCATAAAACCATTCCACCGATCTATCGTCACTCACTGGTCCACATCCACCCCACATCGTTTTACACCATCGACTACCTTCTCGAAATCGACGAACTGGACTGCATCCAAATCAACAAGGATGAGGGGGGACCTTCGGTCGAAGAGATGCTTCCGGTTTTCAAAAAAGTTTTGGCGCGCAAAAAGCTGGTCATCTGGGGAAGCCTTACAAAAGACGACCTGCTGCGTATCGACCGTGAGCTGGACCCCGCCGGTTTGGAAACGATGGTCTGCACGGAAACGCTGGAAGAGGCGAAAGAGTTACTCTAATATAATAATGACCACAAGGGCGGATACGGTCTATTCATGTTATCACGATGTGTTTTTTTATGGTCGCACATATAGTTATTTAGACATCTTAAAATAGGTGCGTCGAAATTCTGCCTGTCTGCTTCCTTGAGGAAGTATTTGTACTCCGGAAATTTGCAGCACACCTTCTCACCTTCTCCCCAAAGAATTTTTTCAGCCATTTCCGAAAAGGCTTTTCGGAAACCTTCATCACCCCCAACCGCCTCTCGTAATACTGCAACATCAACGCCGGCGGATACGCCGTAAGCTATGCACTCCAAGAAAGCAGCGTCAACAACTCCCATTGCCAGTTGATTCACTCCTTTGGTAATCTGACCGTTTCCACCTTTTCCACAATAGGTAACTTTGGAACCGCCTATCATCGAGAGGATGTCCCAAACTTCTTTGACGGCCGATTTCTCGCCGCCAGCAAAAACATACAGTTTTCCAGCTGCCGCGCCCACACTGCCGCCGCTTACAGGAGCGTCGACCAAAAAGGCATTCATATTTTCTATCTTCTTACCGATCTTGAGTGTTTCTTCCACAACGGTGGTTCCCGTATCGATTATTATTTGCGCTTTTCTCATATTTGGAAGAATCTCTTCTTCGAACACCTTAACTGTTGTTTCCGAATTGGGTAAACTCAGTAGAATTTTGTCGCATCTCGTTACAACATCGGCAATACCGGATGCTTCAACTGCTCCCTGCCGGACTGCCGGTATCACCGCTTTCCGGTTGATATCGAAGACCGTTAAATCAACCATGTTCCGAAGAAGAGTCGCGGCCATGCCGGATCCCATGGAACCCAAACCGATTAATCCTATCACAATCCACCTCTATATATATCAATCAAATCCTCTCTGCTTAAAGGGACAAAATTATTCTTAAGCAGTCGCTTCTGAGTTTCTATCACAGTATCGACATACCATTCTATTGATTCTTCTCGAACACCGTATTCGGAAAGTCTTTTTTTTGGTATTATGCTATCTATCAGATTTCCCACCTCTTCGAAGGTCTCTTCAACGGAACACGATAACTCCAGTGCTTCCTTTATTATCCCCGCCAACTCGACTATTTTGCCTTTCGGAGACAACGACATATATTTCTGAAATACAGGAATAAAGAAACGAGCGTTTGACTCACCGTGGGGCACATGATGGGCGCTACCAAAATGCATCGCCATCGCATGTACCGCGCCGCAGGCGGTGTTGGATAAAGCGATTCCCGCGAACGCACTGGCACGAAGGAACTCTTTCAAGAAATCGAACCGTTTTTCAAGCCCTTCCACAGAGAGAATCCGATAGCGGCGTAAGATTGTATCTATCGAACTCTTACAAAAAACATCATTGTAAGGATTACCCGTAGGGGCAACGAAGATTTCCATCGCGTGGATCAACGCGTCAATCGAACTGTATTGAAAGACACTTTCAGGAATTCCGTTGAGGAGTTCAGGTATTAGAACAGCACTGTCGGCAAAATTCGCCTCTATCCTCTTGCCGATCTTAGAACCTCTTTTAGTCATATCGACTACAGAGACGCATGTCATTTCACATCCGGTTCCGCACGTAGTAGGGATAAGGACCAATCCTTTGTCCCGAACAAGAGGAAGCACGTCTGAAAAAATATCTTCAGTTGTTTGGGCGTCTTTTACACACAATAATTTCGCGATATCGAGAACAGTGCCGCCGCCGATTCCAATCAAACGATCAAATTGAAAGTTTTTAATATCCTTCAGTATCTTATCAATTACAGTATCTTTTGGTTCTCCTAACCCGTAGTCATCTTGAAAAAGGACCCGGCAATCGGCATTACCTTGTATATACTTCATGGAAAAAAACTTCTCCGTAAAAATGAGATCCGAATTACCTATTTCAAAACTCTCAGTAAATGAAGAAAAGGCATCGAACTCATAGATTGTTGGTTTTAATTGGAACCTATTCATATCTTTTCTTTCTGTTTTTTTCTCCGCTTAAAGATGTAACCGGAAACTTGGCGCTACCACTTTTTAAGCGCCGAGTCTCTTCTTGCCTGCTGCCCGGCTTCCATATTTTGGGGATATCGAAGTTTGATAGCGGAGATATTTGTGAGCGAATCAAAAGCGTCATCCGGAATGGAACACTTTATAGCCTGAAGGTTTTTCTGCATCTGCTCCGAGTTCCTCGGGCCTACTAAGACCGAATCTACCACGGGTCTCCGCATTACCCACTGTAGTGCAATGTCCGCGGGACTGTTTCCCGTCTGCTCAGAAATATCCAACAAGGTCTGTAAAATATCATCAGCTTTTTCTGAAAACATATTGTCCAGAAAAACCCATTGTGAATCCGACCTGGTACCTTCGATTCTTCGCTGACCCGGAGCGTACTTTCCGCTTAAAAATCCGTGGGCCAACGCGCCAAATGCAACAAGTCCAATACCCTTCCTTTTACTCAGGGGAATGACGTCCTCTTCCATATCTCTTACCACCAAACTGTAATTACCCTGGTAACAGATAAACGGGGAGTACTTATTTACTTCTGAGATCCATAACGAATCGCACAATCGCCACGCTTCAAAATTACTGCACGCGGTATAGAGTATTTTCCCCTGCCGAACCAGATCATCCATTGCCCGCAATGTTTCTTCAGGCGGGGTAAAATTATCCGTATGATGGATATAATATAAATCAATGTAATCCGTTTTAAGTCTTCTCAGACTGTCCTCTACAGCTTTCATGATATGAATGCGGGAACAGCCTGAATCGTTGACTCTACTGCCCATAGGGTTGCAAAACTTTGTAGCGATCACTAAATCTTTTCGATTATCTTTCAGTAAATCGCCTAAGATCGTTTCACTTGCTCCGGTGGTATAACCGTCCGCGGTATCGATAAAATTCACGCCATTTTCCAATGCGAGGTTAAAAATCTTATTTGCCTCGTCTTTATCCGTGCTATACCCCCAGGTCATTGTACCAAGGCATATTTCCGATACCCGTAATCCCGATTTTCCTAAATAGTTGAATTCCATATTTCATTCCTCCCTAAAACCAATCAGTTCAATATTTTGCAATCGGTACTTCTATAGTGACAAATTACTGAGAGGTGTATGGCACACCTCTCAGTAAACAAAACCTAACCAATTATAAAATCAAAATAATTGTCGGAAAGCACGTTACCGTCACTATCTTCAAGGAGCATCGTCAGAAGATAGTCACCTTTTCCATCAGCAGGAACATTCCAAAGAACATTCTCCATTGCTTCGGAACTATCCATCGCTACGGTAATGTTTCGTGACGTTTCAATTTTAACTTCTTTCGTCTTTTCATCCATAATTTTCCACGTTAACTTCGCGTTTTCAATTGGATGATAATGATCATTGATTATCCAAATTTTCCCGGTAAAAGTATCTCCTGCGGGATAGATCTTGTCTCTCCCAAGAATATAAGGGTCCGCTACCCATTCAAAACTGGCCAATACCGGAGTATAAACAGCCTTCATGTAGTCGTATACTTTGTATTTTTCCCTGTAGTAATCGAGTAAACCGGAACCGATACACGCACACGCATCGCTCCAATAATAGAGATACATCGAAGCAACAGGACGATATTTCTTTTGCCTCAAAAACTCTATCTGTTCTTTAACAACCTTCGCTTCATAATCCTGTGTAATTTGTATAAATTCCTGAAGTGAATTTCCGGTACGCAGATTTGCGTTGTTAAACGTTAAATGGTAAAACAGTCCCCAATACTCCCACGTATCCCAATTGGGCGGCCACAGATCTTTTTCAGGGATGATTTTTCTCAATGTTTTTTCACAAGGGATAGAGCCGGCCCCGAATTCAACAACTTGCGACTTTACCTCCGTTTTATGCATATCGAGCTTCCCATCCTGACAGAGGCCTATCATTAAATTTTGGGCGCCTTCCCTGTAATCTCCTTGATGGATCCATCGAACGGGATCGACCGTTCCCAATGTTTCTTTCAGAATTTCACATAAACGAAAATAATTATTAGGCTTATCGGGCAGACCGTAAATCTCCGGTTCTTTATAGACCGACCACATTCCCAGTGACGCATGGTTACAGAGCATATAGCCAACGTCTCTTATCATATCGCTTGCACGTGAAATAAAATCGTCGGAATCGCTGACGCAATAATGCAGCGGGAAAACCTGCCAAAGGAGAAACCCCATTTCATCACACATAGTATAGACGAAATCTTTCTCCATATGACTACCGATTCGGATAGAATTGATGTCCATATCAAGCATTTTATCAAAATCTTCTTTTACCAGTTTTTCATCAACCTCGCTCATCCACATACTCGAAATATACCGCATGCCGCGCAGAAATATTCTTTTTCCATTCAAATACCACTGCTCCGTCTCGTCATCGTGAACAACTTCTTTAATGCCGATGTTCAGATCATATTCATCGAAATCTCCTATCGTAATCAACACGGTATACATATTAGGTTTTCCGTGGTCCCAGGTCCACCACAACCTTGCTTGCTTTACGGTGACAACCATTTTATACGTATGCTTACCGGGGAGCACACAGACTTCTCGTTTTTCCCGATATTGCGTGTTGTCCTGAAAATTGTACGGTTTAACAACAATTCCTAAATCGGTTTTTACCGCTTTACCCGTTTTGTTCTCGATAATAACATCAGCGGATACGAGTGCTCCACCAGTCGGTTTATCGGTAAGATCGCCAAGCCAGTCTTTCTTAATTTCAATCTTACTATAGGTACGGACTTTCTCAATAAAAATCTGTGGTCTGGCCACCAACTCAACTTTGTCCCATATGCCGCCACTGTTACCATCCTGTCGAAACTTTGTCATCGCTCCGGGACGGTGCATAGCGTCTATCATATGACCTTTAATAAGAGTTATTTCCTTTGCCTGATGATAACGATAATCCGGTGACAACGGGGTGTTGTTTGTTGGATGATCTTCCGGATTGATATACTCAGTAGGATCACGAGGAGCATCTACTTTTATAACTAAAGAGTTTCTCCCGCTATAATCGACATCATCGGTAATATCAAATTCGAAGGGTGTAAAACCTCCTTCATGAAAACCGATAAAAGTTCCATTTAGCCAGACATCCGCGTAGTAATCAACACCGTGGAATTTTAAGAAAACCTGCTTGCCATTATAGTTTGCAGGCACCGAAAATTCAGTGTGATGCCAGATTACACCGAAATAATCCCCTATGTCGGTTAGATACCAATTATTCGGCGCTTTGATAGTCGGCCAATCGGAGAAATCATACTCCGAAGAATTGTATCCTTTTTTTTCACCTGTTCGACTCTCATCAATCGTATACTTCCAGTCACCTGACAGGTCAACTGCCAATTTTTCAATTCTCATCATTTTCCTTCCTTCCTGTTTTGAGTTATTAATAGTATATTTATCATCCCTTCAGACCGGTGGTCGAAATTCC
This sequence comes from uncultured Spirochaetales bacterium, assembly GCA_964543975.1. Lineage (GTDB taxonomy): Bacteria > Spirochaetota > Spirochaetia > SPDA01 > CAZJBZ01 > CAZJBZ01. The sequence goes on along the minus strand of CAZJBZ010000118.1, from coordinate 2,108 downwards.
TTCTACTAATAAACGCTGAAATAGAACAAATATTACTAGAACCGGTAGAAGAGAAAGAATAGACATCGCAAACATCGCTCCAAACTTGGTCCTGCTCCACGCATCGACAAACAATCGCAAGCCAATAGCAACCGTGTAATTTGTTGAACTGCTTAGATAAATCGTTTGTGTAAAAAAATCATTCCACGACCAGTAAAAAGAAAAAATCGTTGTCGTTATTAAAGCGGGAACGCTCAGCGGCATTATAACACGGGCGTAAATACCATATTTACTGCAGCCGTCTATCGTCGCCGCTTCATCAAGGTCTCTTGGAATACCGCGAATAAATTGAACAAGTAGAAAAATAAAAAACGCGTCCAGACCGAGAAACTTAGGCAGCACAATCGGAACAAACGTATCTATGAAACCCATTCTTTGGAAATAGACATATTGCGGGACGAGGATCGCGTGCTGAGGCAAAAGGGCGGTCAAAATTACAATCGCGAACAAAAACGCTTGAAACCGGAATTTTAACCGTGCAAATGCGAATGCCGTTAAGGAGCAGGTGATAACATTACCTAATACGCATAACCCGGACATAATGAATGAATTCATAAAATAGGTAGAGAAAGTTGTTCTTCCATCCCCTTGCCATCCGATTAAATAATTTTCAAAAGTTGCTTTTTTTGGAATCAAACCAATATGCCGAAATATTTCTTCTTCCGGTTTAAAAGAACTGACGAACATCCATATTAACGGGTAGAGCATTACAAGACCGATACCGAACATTATGACAAAACGTATGTAGAAGATCCTTTTCTCTGTTTTATTATAATTCATTTCCTGTTTGCTCCATTAGTTATAATGCATTCTGTTTTTCGTAAGGACAAACGCTAAAAAAGTAAACAGACCGACACCGAGCATAAAAAGCCACGCCAACGCGGACGCGTAACCCATTCGAAATTTCTGGAAAGCCTCATTGTAAATATGAATGGTGTAAAACAAGAGACTGTCCATTGCGCCTCCGGTACCGTTACTTATGATATACGCCTCGGTAAATACCTTAAACGAACTGATTATCTGCATGACAAAATTAAACAAAATAATAGGCGAAAGAAGTGGTAATATTATTTTAAAGAATTTTCTGGCCTTGCTCGCCCCGTCAATATCGGCGGCCTCTATGAGTTCATTTGGTATCTGTTTTAATCCGGCAAGGAAGATAATCATCGGCGATCCGAATTGCCACATTCTCAGTGTAATTAATGTCCAAATAGCGTACTTTGGACTGCCGATCCAGCTGATCTTTGCAATTTCTTCGAACCCTAAGCCACCGAGTACTACATTTAATAATCCGTCCATGCCGAATATCTGTCTCCAGAGGATCGCTATCGCCACGCTTGCCCCTAATAGAGAAGGAACATAAAACATAGCTCTCAGGAGCGATAATCCCGCAATATTTTTATTCAAGAAAAATGCCAAAGCGAGTGCAACTACCAACTGGAGAGGTACAGAAAAAAAGACATATTGCAAAGTAACTCTGACGGCATTTACAAAATGATAATCACCAGTAAATATCGATATATAATTTCCAATACCGATTAACCGTGGTGTTCCCAGAATATTAAATTTTGTAAAAGAGTAGTAGAACGAAAGCCCTAACGGAATAAAGAAAAGGAAAAGGAGACCACATATCCATGGCAGTAAAAAAACAAAGGCCGCGTGATTATCAAAAAATTTACTAAGTGTTATCGTTTTTTGTGAACCTTTCAATTTCCCTTCCTTTTAAAACCATTTTTTTTAGTAGCGGCAGAGGACCTTTCGTTTCTCTGCCGCGTAAGTAATCGTAATATTTTTTTTATTCACTCAACATTTCATTTGCGACTTTGATGATGTATTGCGCTGCTTCTCTCGATGTCATGTTCCCGGTTGATACCGCTTCACCTGCACTTGTAATCTCATCCTGGATGGCCCATATCCCTTCAGGTTTTGGGGTGAACGGTGGCGTTTCTTCAGAAACCATGTTCAAGTAGTCCGTTGCAACCACATCGAATTCATTGATAAAAGGAGCGATTGCCTTTTGTATTTTTTTCGATCCCGGAACACCGACTTCCGCGCTGAATATTTTCTGT
>CAZJBZ010000117.1:0-12211 GCA_964543975.1 uncultured Spirochaetales bacterium | reverse complement strand
CGCGGGATTATCGTACATGTCCATCATCATCTCGGTCAGCCCGCGCATTTCGGTATATTCGAGCATCAGATGATAGGTGATATGGTCCATCCCTCGCAGCTGCACATCCAGAATGTCGCCCACAAGATCGTCCACCGCCGCAAGATCCTCCTCCGTCCCTGCTTTATCATATCCGATTTCCGGTTTCTTGAGCTTTGCAAGATCGTCCGGCGTTTTGATGACCGGTTCGAACTTTCCCGCTTCGGTGGCAAGATGGACCGTGGGGTCCCAAATCCGCGGCACGCCTCCGATATTGGTAAGCATTGCCCAGGTGTTCATGAACTCGGTGGCGCTTCCGTCACGATTGACAGTCACACCCCATCCGGTACTGGTAATCCGCTTCGGTACCCCCCACGTTTTTTCAATTACCATATCGTCGTTAAAATGTTCGTACCGATAGATACGCGCCATGAGCTGCCACTCCATAGCACACGCCTGAGGGTCCCGGCATTCCAATTCGGAATAAGGAAGAATTTCCCGCCACGAGCCCTCGGGATAAACCAGGACCAGGGGACGGGTCTTTTTTAGTGAATTGTGTTTTTTCCACAGTTCACGCCGCTCCTCCATTTCCGGTTTGTCGGCTATCTCCGCTAACTGATGTGCTAAACCGCGTATACGTTCTTTTTCTTGAGGGGTCATAGTCATACTCCATTGAGTTCTTTCAAAAATAGGGCCATGTGACGCCCGACCGCGTTATTGTTTTATTGCACCCGAGGATAGGCCCGATACGATATACCTCCCGCCAAACAGAACAAAGACTAAAGGGGGGATCGTATAGAGAAAACCTCCCGACATGACCAAAGGCCATTGGGAGCCGTACTGACCCATGAATTTGAAGATACCGATACTGATCGGCTGTATTCTTTCGCTCGTGGTAAGAGAGAGGGCATAGATAAAATCGGACCACGCCATGAGGAATCCGAGCATTGCAACGGTAATAATGCCTGAACGGGAAATCGGAATAATGATCCGAAGAAACGCCTTCAAATGTGATGCGCCGTCTATAATCGCCGACTCAACCAAAGAAAAGGGGACCGAACGGAAATAGGCGCTTAACACGAGGGTCGCAAACGGAATAGTGTAGGTTGCGTCGGCCAAGATAATGCCGGGAAAGGTGTTGATTAATCCTACTTTATTATAGATGAGAAACATCGGAATAGCGATCATGACCACCGGAAACATCTGCGTCATGAGGAGGACGACGTTGATCAGTTTATTCATTTTTCTTACATAGTGGGACAAGGAGAACGCCGCCAAGGGCGCGATAAGAAGCGTAAAGCCGAGACATCCTACCGCAATGATGATGTTGTTCAGCATGTAACTCTTTAATGTGTTGAATACCGTTCTATAGTTTTCAAAACTGAGATCAGGAGGGAAAAAGTAAGGAGGCACATGCAGCATCTGTTCCGTCGTTTCAAACCCGTACGTTATGATAAAATAGATGGGAGAGAGGATTATTATCGTAATGATAATCCCAAAAACGGTAAATTGAATATTTTTTCTGTTATGTTTGGCTCGTATCACAACAACCCTTCCTAATCGAGTTTTATTAAGGAATACAAATAGACAAGAAAAAGAACAAAGACCACCATGACGTTGGATACAACTGCTCCCATGCTAAACTGGAAATCGCGGAGCGCCAATTGGAACGAAAGTGTACTAAAAAGATGGGAAGCGTTCCCAGGCCCTCCTTGGGTGGTGATCCAGACGATATCGAAGTGCTTCACCGTATAGACGGTACCGAGCATGAGGGTCACCAGAATGACCGGCTTTAGACAGGGTAATGTAATAAATACCGTTTTTTGCCATCCGTTCGTTCCGTCGATATCGGCGGCTTCATACAGTTCAGGGGATATATTCTGCAGCCCTGTATGAAGAAGGATAAAAACAAACGGTACACCCAGCCACACATTAATCGCGGTCACCGACCACATGACAATAGAAGGATCGGTCAACCAGCCTATCGATGTATCGATAATATTGAGCATCTTGAGTATGGAATTGATGGTGCCGCCTTCACTGAGAAACCATTTGAAAAAACTGGCCGTCACAATCAGAGGAGTAAACCACGGAATAATGAGTAATCCTCTCATCGCCGGTCCCCCGGGGAATGGTCGGTTGAAAAGAATGGCCAACCCAAGGCCGATAAGAAAATCGAGAAGGAGAGAGAAAAACGTAAACTGTAACGTATGCAGTGCCGCCTGCCAAAACATTCGATCTTTAAAAATCTTCCCGTAATTATCCAACCCGACAAAGGGGCTTGTCCCCCGTACGTAGGAGGAGACGGTCGTCTCTTTTAAACTAAGCGAAATATTGAAAATGAGGGGATACAGAAAAAATCCTGCAATGAATAGAAGCATGGGTACGAGAAACATAATCCCCACAAACGTCTTTTGTGATTCCAAGCGCATTCTACTCAACATTATTAACACCTTCCGTTCCGCAACACCATTGCTGCCGTTTAAAAAGGAATGTCCCCTGTCGTGTAAAGACAGGGGACGTCGATCATCTTATTCGTTAGTCCTGGGTAATTTCTCTGATTTCAGCGGCAGCCTCTTTCATCGCCGCTTCCGCGCTCATCTCTCCGATTAACGCTTTTTGCATATAAGCACGTGCCGCGGTGGAAATATCCTTATAATCGAGCCGCTTTTCAGGATCGGACCGTGTTGCCTGAGGCAGCTGATCAACAAACGGTTTCATGATTGGATTTTCTTCCACATATCCTTTCACAAGAGATTTTCTGGTCGGTACATAACCTGAGATTTCACAATACTCGTACATACCGTCTTTCGATACCATCGTTTTAATAAACTCGAAACAGACATCAGCCTTCTGGTCCTCGATATAGGGACTCAATCCCCATGTTTCGCCGCCCATGGCTACTTTCGGGATCATACCCGGTTTCGGAGTGGGAGTGGTAATAATCTCAAACGAATAATCGTCTGCCTGAAGTCCCGGAATTTCCCACGGTCCCATGACTATCATTGCCGCCTTTTTGGCCTTATATTGAGCTGTAACATCACCTTGCCCCCAGTTGACAACATCCCGCGACATCCATCCGTTTTCGATGAGGGTGACCCATAACTGGAGCGCTTCTATCGACTCCGGTTTATCCAGACTCATCATGTCTCCGCCGTTGGTCCAAAGAAACGGCTTCAACTGCCAGGGAAGTTCCTCGGTGTTGACCGCGGAAACCGCCATACCGTACCGATCTCCCTGAGTCAGTTTTTCGGCATACATCAGCATTTCGTCCCAGGTAACGGGTGGCTCGTTGAGGCCCGCTTCACGGAAGATATCCGGATTGTAGAAGAAGGCAAGATTGTTTGTACCCGCATGAAAAGAAACAATGTCGCCTTTCCACGTTGTGGCGTCCTGTGAGCCCGGGTAGAAATCGTCCCACTGGCCCCACGCGTCGACCATTTCGTTGAGGCGCCGCAATGCTCCGGCATCCGCGATATAGGGGATATCGAAGTTATTTACCATAAGAATGTCGGGAAGATCTTTGGCCATTGCCTGAGTGAGAATTCTTTGGTGCAGTTCTCCGAAGGGAAGGGAGTTTCTTTCGAAGCTCACATTCGGATACTCTTTTTGGAAATTTGCAAAGAGGTTTCCAAACATCGCTTCATGAACATCCCGCATCAGATAGTCCTGAATAGTAATTGTATACTGTTTTGCTCCACCCTCTTCCGCCTGCCCTCCGGCGAACGCCATGGGCACCAAACAGGAGAGGATTACCAGTAGGCAGAGTATTTTTTTCATAACTCTTACTCCTTTTATAAAGATTATTCGTATATGATACTTATACAGGCAGACTTTTTCAGGGTAAAGGGACTAAAAGTACTGTTTTGGTACTATTTTCAGTACTACGTACAAAGCGCTGAGTACTGAGTACTGAAAAGTGCAGGAAACCAATCTCATCTGCCGGCAAAGGACGCTGAAGGCGACCCTGTTTACGACAGTCCCGCCTTCTTCCAAATATCGTCCATCGACCTTCCGAGGATGCGTGCCGCCTCCTCCTTATCTTCCATCATATTGATCTTCTCGCTGAACGGTTCGGGAGTGACCGGGCCTTCGTACCCAATCTCTTTCATCGCACCGAGGAACCCCTTTATATCGATAACATCCGTCTCTCCGGGGAGCGCGCGCTGCGTGTCGATCTGTTCCAGAACATCGATGCCTTTCGGAGCGTCGTTGACGTGAATGTAAACGACCTCATCTGCGACCAGCTGCCGCAGATCGGTTACCGTACTCAGCGCCGTGTACCAGTGCCAGCAGTCGAGAAGGAGTCCCACATTCCCCGTCCCGATCGCACAGGCGATAGCGAGCATGGCATCCATCGTGTACACACACCCGTACCTGGCGTCCTTTCGCTGAGTAAGGGGTCCGATAAACTCCAACCCGAGCGAGCATCCGTAGCCCCTCAGCACCTCGGCAATCAGTCGGAACCGATACACCAGAAAGTCGAACTGTTCTTTTCGGGTTCTCTCATCGGACCATCCAAAGACAAAGGTGTAGCAGCGGGTACAGCCTATGTCGGCGGCGAGCTTTGCCTGTGCCGGGAGTTTTGCCAAATCAGCAAAAAACTCCTCTTCCGATTTCCGCCATTCAACCGGCAGCGGCCAGCCGCCGAACTGCAAACCGGCTTCCGACACTTTCGCCTTGACGGCATCCGTGCCGCCCTCCCGGACCGCCTCATCGGCATGTTCCACATTGAGGTCGATCCCTTCGAAACCGCCGATTTTCGCGTATCTGATTGTCTCATCGATTGACCGGACGGGGATTTTGACGACCCCCGGATTAAAGTTTTTATAAAACATTGTTGACTCCTCTGTTCCGCCGAACCACGGTCACGGACCGATACTCCGCAAATCGGACCTGCTGTGAATGCCTATTTTACCGTAGATCGAACTTATATGATTTTTGACCGTCTGCATAGAGATGAAAAGTTTTTCGGCAATCTCATCGTTACCGTATCCCTGCACCATCAGTTCGTACACTTCCCGCTCTCTTCGGCTTAAGGCGCGGGCCATCTCCTTCTGCTTCTCGGTCAGGACTTTTTCCCCTTTTTGCCCCTCCCGCTGTCCGATGGTTTGCCGAAAAACCTTCTTTGCTATGGGTTGAGAGACGATAAAGTTGCCTCCATGGACCGTCCTTATGGAGGTAATCAGTTCATCCACCGGCATATTCTTCAGAAGGTATCCCGAAGCGCCGTAGTCCAACGCCTTGGTCACATATTCATCGTCGGGGAACGTGGTCAGAATGATCACCTTGACATCGGGAAGTTCGGAACAAACGACTTTTGTCACCTCGACCCCGTCCAAACCGGGCATCCGGATGTCGAGAAGGAGAATGTCCGGGGTCTCCCTTCGCGCTATTGCAATCGCCTCTTCGCCGTTATACGCGACCCCGACAATGGCAAAATCATCGGTTCGGGTATCGATTATACTCTTTAAAAGATCGACAAAGAGAAGCTGATCATCCGCGATCACTAACGATATCTTTTCCATTGTGTTATCCTGCCGTTATTTCTCCGGCTTGTCCTGCTCCATCCGCTCAATCACTTCTGAGCGTAACTCATCATCTTCTCTGCCCTCACTCCGCCGGCGGACATCCTCGTTCATCTCCTGCTCCTGTTTCGGTTTCTGAGGCCAGGGGAACCGGACAAAAAGCTCAAAACCGGTTGCGGTCCGCGGAACGGTAAGTTCCCCGTTAATACTGGTGAGTCTCTCCCGAATACCCCACAGCCCGATACCTTCCATGACCTGTTTCACTCCAACTCCGTTGTCACGAACAAATATTTCGATTTCCCTTTCGTATTTCCAGAAGAGAATCTTGATTTCAGTGGCCTTACCGTGCCGAAACGCGTTAGTCATGCACTCCTGAATAATCCTATACACGATTCTATCGATATCTTCCCCGAAAGAAAATGGAACATTGCGAAACTCCAAAATAACGTTGATTCCTGTCGCCTTCTGAAAAATACCCGAGAGCCGCTTTATCGCCACGATGTCGTACTTCCTGTCGGTTTCACGTTCTTTCATGGTCCGGAGGGTCGCTTCCGTATCCTGAAGGACCATTTGGGCCTGATCGCGGGTCATTTTTATAAGGTCTTCCGCTCCCCCCTTCCCCTTCTTCAGGGTGTCCCTTATCGATTCAGTGAGCATCATGATATTTACCATGGAATGGCCGACGATGTCGTGAAGATCGCGGGCAAGTCGTTTTCGTTCGGTATTGACCGCTTCATCAATTTCCTTGACCGTCGTCTCCTGTAAACGGAGATTTACGTCCATGAGGTTCTGCACCGTCTGCTCATAATTTTCAAACTGCATCCGAGACTCAACGGCCCTTTTACGGAACCGGTTAAAGAGGATGAGGAACACATTGATACCCGCAATAAGAAACAACGCGGCCACTTTGTCTTCCCACGCCGGCTTCAGCTGTACCTTATTCCAAATAAAATCAACCCGCTGCATGAAGAACACAATCACCGTCCCGCCCGCGGAAAAGGGAAGAGCGACAGAGAGAGGAAAAAAGAGGTAAAGATCGTACAAGATGGCGAAAAGAAGTAAAGTTTCGATCAACAGATTGCTGCCAAGAGGATATCCGGCCATCAGCAATATGATAAACCGTAAAAAGAGAAGAAAAGCATTCACGTTTTTTCGCGCCGAAAGAAGCGGCACAAGGGAAAAGAGAAACGAGCAGAGGAGGAGCATCGAAAATTGTAATTTCCACTGTTCCGGTAATGCAAACTCGGAAAAAGAGGTCGAAAAGATATAGAAAACCACCGGATGAACTATAGGGGATACTAACGCCGCTTTCCGTATTCGTTGTTTCATAAGTCCGAAAAGCAGTATACCACATTACCCGATTAGTGAAAATTATTTGCCTCAACGCAGTAAATTCGATATTCTAAGGATAGAAATGACAAAAAGCGTACTCGTAGTTGAAGATGAGTTGATCATCAGTAAAGATATAAGGAATATGCTCGAATCGATGGATTTTTCGGTTTGCGCCCACGCGAAATCGGGAGAGGAAGCGCTGCGGCACTTTACAACATGCAATCCGGACATCATTCTCATGGACATCATTTTGCAGGGAGAAATAGACGGGATTACGGTGAGCAGCATGATTAGGGAAACATCCGATGTTCCGATTATCTACATTACGGCACATACCGATCGATCTACGATCGAACGGGCGAAAGCGACAAATCCACAGGGCTACTTACGAAAACCGATCCTCAAACAGGACCTCTATTGCGCGCTCGAACTTGCGATAAGCCAGTTTGAAACCGGCAGAAAATTAAAACAAAGCGAGGAGAAGTTTCGGAGCATCTTTTCCAACTCACCGTTCGGTATCGGTTTATATAACGCGGAAGGAATTCTTATCGATGTTAATCCCGCTTTTCTAACCTTATTAGGCGCCCATGACAGGAATGAACTATTAGGACTTTCTCTCTACAGTATTCCGGATTTACCCGATTCATTCAAAGAAAAGATACAACGGGGAGAAAGTTTTAACGAGGTGTTCGAGTATAGTTTTGATAAAATAGGGGAAGTGCGGCGTTTTACCACCATGAAAAAAGGAAAAGCTTTATTCGAGTTCTTCTTCCGTCCCTTCTCCATGTCCGATTCGACACAGTCGGACGGTTATCTGCTCCATCTTGTCGATATTACCAAGCAGAAAGAGATGGAAGAGTTGACCAAACGACAGCAGCAGCGGCTTATTCAAGCGGATAAACTGGCATCTTTGGGTATTCTAGCGGCCGGTATCGCTCATGAAATAAATAATCCCAATCAGGCGATCATGTCGAACACGGGCTACCTTAAAAACGCGTGGAAAACAGTTACTCCCATCCTGGACGCCTACTTTGAAGAAAACGGCGATTTTCTTATCGACGGCATGGACTACTCCGCGGTACGAGAAGAGCTGGAAGAGTATCACACTCTTATCGCGGATTGTACACGGAGAATCGATACCATCATCCAAGACCTAAAGGCGTTCGCCCGTTACGAAGCCGACCCCCAAATGACCGAAATTGATGTGAACATCGTCCTCCATTCGGCGATTACCCTCTCGAGAAATTTCATCAAAAAATCAACTCATAACTTTTCCGTGGAATACGGGGAAAATCTGCCGAAGATCAAAGCCAATTCACAGAAGTTGGGGCAGGTTTTCATTAACCTTATTCAAAACGCCTGTCAATCGTTGACCGATATGAATGAACGGGTGACGATTCGTTCCTTCCGACAGACGGAAAACAACCATATCGTCATCGAGGTGACCGACGAAGGGGAAGGCATTCCCCGGGAGGTAATCGATAAAATAAAGGACCCCTTTTTTACGACAAAAAAGGGGGAAGGAACGGGACTGGGGCTGTCGGTATCCGATTCTATCATCGAAGAGCATAACGGGCGTCTCGTCTTCGAGTCGGCTGAAAACCGAGGCACGACGGTCCGTCTCTTTCTACCGCTAAGAGGAGGAGGGGGTGAGAGATATGGCGAAGAGTGAACTCTATCCGCAAAATCCTATCCTCTTAGTGGATGATGAATCACAGGTGCTTACCTCCTTAGGACGCATCCTTCGTTCGAGGGGTTTTTCTCATATCCGGTTTTGCAGCGACAGCCGAGAAGTGATGCCGATCCTTACGGACCAGGAGATGGAGCTTATTCTTCTCGATTTGACGATGCCCCATCTATCGGGAGAGGAGCTCTTGAAACAAATTCACGAACAGTACCCGTATATCCCGGTGATCATCGTAACCGGGACCGATGAAATCGATACCGCCGTTCAATGCATTAAATCGGGTGCAGTCGACTACATGGTCAAAGCGGTGGAAGAAAACCGGCTTATAAGCGGAGTAACGCAGGCTTTACGAAACAGAGAACTGAAACGAGACTATTTTTCACTGAAACAACAGTTTTTTAAGGGCAGCCTCTCCCGTCCGCGGATGTTTTCTTCGATAATCACCAATAACCGAGAGATGAAGCAAATTTTTCTCTATTTGGAAGCGATAGCCGGCAGCAGGGAATCGATTCTGATTACAGGTGAAACCGGGACAGGGAAAGAACTTATCGCGGAGGCAATCCATAAGCTAAGCGAACGGGCCGGAGAGTTCGTCACCGTTAATATCGCGGGTCTAGACGATAATATGTTCTCCGACACGCTGTTCGGTCATAAAAAAGGCTCCTTTACGACCGCGACCACATCGAGAAAAGGGCTCATCGAACAGGCGGAAGAGGGAACGCTCTTCTTAGACGAAATAGGCGATCTGCCTGCCGCGTCTCAAATAAAGCTGCTCCGGCTATTAGAGACCAAAGAGTACTATCCGATCGGATCGGACGTGCCCAAAAGGGCGAAAGCGAGACTCGTTTTCGCCACCAACAAGAACGTTGAAGCGGCAATGAAAGCAGGTGAAATACGGAAGGATTTCTATTACCGTATTTCTACCCACGCCGTCCACATTCCGCCGCTGCGCGAACGAAAAGATGATATCCCTCTATTAATCGACTACTTTGTGAAACAGGCGTGCGAGGAGTTCGGCAAAGCGGTCCCGGAAGTCCCCCAATCGATCTACGGCGGACTGCGCTCCTATCCGTTTACCGGGAATGTGCGGGAACTCCGTTCCATGATCTTTCAGGCCGTCAGCACGCTGCAGGGAGACCGGCTTCCCGAACACGCCTTTCCAGGAATAACACCGCAAGGACCGCCAACCATGCGCGGAAATTGGGACGGAACAATACTCTTTCCCGAAGAACTCCCTACCATAAAAGAAGCGGCCGAAACACTCGTTGAAGAGGCCCTGAAGCGGACTCACGGGAACCAATCGGAAGCAGCAAAACTGTTGGGTATTACTCCGCAGGCACTGAGTAAACGGCTGCGTAAAGGGGGATAATCGACGGTCCCGGGACCCGGCCCAACCATCCACTTTTTTTTATAACCAAGAGCGGACAGATTACCCCCTTTTCAACAAAAGTTTATTAGATGGAAGCACCTAACTCCCTTTACCCGACCGAAGCAAAAGAATAATTTCTTTACTGATAAACAAATAAAAATCTGGGCTGAACTTGGTACAAAATCTGCTTATTACTTTCCGTGTACAGAAAAAGTGTGACCGAAAATCAACTATCGATCGATTTCGCGAGTAAAACCCATTACCTGGGTAAAACAATCGATCTGATTCAAGAATTCTTGCGTGAAAAGGTCAACCGAAGTGATTACGGCTACCATAGTATTCTTGTGGTGTGCCACGAGTTGCTGAAAAACGCACTCTTCCATGGAAACAGAGAGGATGAGAGAAAAGCTATTCATATAACGGTCCGACGGAAAAACAGTCACAGGTTTATGATAACGGTGAAAGATGAAGGTCCGGGATTCGATATCGGTCAAATCGACCACAGTCTGCCCGACGATCCGAAACATCTTTCACAAAAAGGCTACATTCTTATCTCTACCTTAGCGAGGGAGATGATTTTCAACGACAAAGGCAACCAAATCACGGTAGAGATTGAGGTCGACAGAGAAAAGAAGAAAGGAGCCTGAATTATGTTCAAAAACTTAAAAATAGTTTATTAATGACAGGCACCATCAACCAAAGTTGATAACCAAGGGCCCCGCACACTGAATAATTGTAATAACAAAACGTTATCTTATAAGGAATTATTCAAATATTACCAGCTTGGTATGCTAATTGCTAAATATTTTTACCTACCTTATAAGGAGAAGATAATGAAAAAAAGATTATTTTCCTTTATGCAGAATATAGGAACAAAAATCATCGCTATTTTTATCGCCGTGGTTGTTATCGCCATAGGCGCAGTGACCGTTCTTTCAGTCCTGCAATCGTCAAATGCTCTGATGACGGCCAGTTTTGATCAATTAGAAGCTATGAGGCAAACGAAAAAAAACCAACTCTTATCATCGTTTCACAAACATCACGAAGAGATGGATTTTATCGTTGAAACCGTCCAGATCCTGCAGGAAGAAGCACTCGAGGAACTGCAAGCTGTCCAAGAGCTTAAAAAAAATGAAGTGCTCCGCTACTTTGAAAACAATGAAATCACGGAAGAAATGCTTGAAACCGGCGGACCTGTGCATCAGCGGATGAATGCAATCGTTCGATCGCGGGTTTCCATGGGAGAAACCGGTGAAACGTACCTTATGTCCAGGGAAAACGGACGGTACTATTTCCGAAGTGATATGCGCACGATGGGAAACGGAACGTTCATTTTCGGAGCGGATCAAACCGAAATCGCCGAATCGGTAGCATATATTCAACATGCGTTCTCCGGAGAAACAGGTGCGGAAGTTTTTACCGATTCTGCAGGGCGGCTGGTGTTAGTGACGTTTGAGCCGCTCAAAATCATCGGACAAGATTGGATAATGATAACCAAGAAAGACTTTGAAGAGGCGATTGTTCTCAAATTGGAAGGTGCGGAGAGCGATTTTCTTCATGATTTTATTGAAAAGTTCAACTATTACGATCTTTTCTTGATCCATCCCAAAGGTCAAGTTTTTTACACCGTAACAAAGGAGGCGGATTACGGAACCAATATTTTAAACGGAAAGTATTCAGATTCCGGATTAGGTGATGTAGCACGAGCGGCACTCCAAAAAAAGGCGTTTCAATTCGCGGATTTTCGTCCCTATGAACCTTCCAACGGTGAGCCGGCCGCTTTTATAGCAAAGCCGATTTTACAGCACAACAATGTAGAGTTGATTGTGGCGCTGCAGATATCCCTCGAAGAAATCAACGCAGTCATGCAAGAACGGTCAGGTATGGGTGAATCGGGTGAAACCTACTTAGTCGGGCCGGATAATCTGATGCGTTCCGATTCTTTTCTCGATCCCGAAAACCACTCAGTCTCGGCTTCTTTCGCCGATCCTTCCAAAGGAAGCGTAAAAACGGAGGCGGTAAAAAAAGCGCTGGCAGGCGAAGCCGATGAAGAAATAATTATCGATTACAACGGAAACCGGGTCCTTTCGGCCTATACCCCGGTGGATGTCTTCGGCACAACCTGGGCCCTTATGGCCGAAATTGACGAGGCTGAAGTTCGTGCCCCAATTAACGGATTGGTCCTCTTTATTGTAGTGACGGCAGTGATCATCGTTGTTGTAGCGGGTCTTATCGCGTTTCTCTTCTCCCGTTCCATCTCGAAACCGTTGACCAACG
>CAZJBZ010000116.1:0-12259 GCA_964543975.1 uncultured Spirochaetales bacterium | reverse complement strand
AGCACTGGTCATCTTTGCCATGTGGAACCCAAGCCGCGCCGTGTTGGGGGCGATCCTTTTCGGAGGGATCAACGCCGTCCAGTTCAGACTCCAGGCGGGCGGCACCGTCATACCCGCGCCTTTCCTCAACATGCTGCCCTACTTGGTCACCGTCTTTGTCTTAGTTATCATGACCTGGTGGGAGACGCTTAAAAAGCGAATCGGTGCGCCCGCCTCGCTGACGAAAAGCTACATGCGTGAGAGTAAATAGGCGGATCGTCAGGGACAGGAATTTACACGAACTTGTCTCCCGTCTCCTTCAGTTTGGCCGGGTCGGAATCGCAGATTGCCACATGTTCTACATTGGGATGGTAGAGATAAATCGGAATAAACTCCGCTCCGAAACCAAGCCCCACTACAGCGATCCGCAGCTTCTCTTTCATACGCCGCTACCGCTTCGGTTTGACCGGAAAATAGACGGTATAGTTCTCATCCACAATTTCATAGAGCGGTTTAAACCTGATATTCTTCTCCTGCCCCACGGTGCGGTATCCCGTTTTCCAGTACCACCACTCCCGTTCGTCATCGGGAACAAGAAGATCGACCGGTTTCTTTCTATCTCCGTAGAGTGTTTTCTGTTCCGAACAGAGACCGGCGAGCACGACCGGGCCGTCGAGAAAAGCCACTGTGTCCGGTTCATCCGGCACGGAAGCGGAGGTGAGGGTCTTCGGTAATTCAAGACGAAGTGATTCCATCTTCCAGGTCCGCTTGATCCGGATGAAAAAGGGAGGCACGGTTTTTCCGTTGACAGGGTGCGCCTGTCCGTTGATGGTCAGTTGCGCCTCTCCAACGACCCATTCCGGAATTCGAAGCGAAAGAGTGAAGTCCGTCGGTTTGTCACAGTTTACATCGATATCAATGACCACCCTATCGGGCCGTTCCCACATCGACTCTTCCGAAATATAACAATCTTTTATTGAATCACCGGGAGGGACCGCGTTTGTCGAGACCAGACCGTACGGCTGTTGGGTTATGGATATCGTACTCTCACCAATAGTTGTATTCATGGTAGAGGGCAGAAACTGACAGAGGGCAATCTCTTCATCATGCTGATAGAATACGTACGAGGTATAGGCGGTATGGGCCTGGACCAAACTGCCGTGACAGCACCAGAAATCACCCGTCTCGGTTCCGTACGTTTTGACGGCACCCGGTTCCAAGGGAAGGAAATAGGCGACCATACCTGATTCAGGATGCTGCTGCGCCAAGATCCCATTGTAGATATTCCGTTCAATGTAATCCTGGTATTCGGGCTCTCCGGTCCATCGAAACAGCATATCCGCCAACCGAATCATGTTGTAGACAACGCAATGTTCCTGGGTGGTATCGCCTAACCTGGCGGCGAACCTATTCGGAGGGGTCCATATCTCTCCACTGCTCTGACTGCCGGTACAGAAGGCCCCGCGTTCGGTGACTCCAAGCTTCCAGTATGCCTCGACAACTTCCCGCCACCAATCCTCTCCTGTAATTTCATAAACTCGAGCGGCACCGTGAATCTCGGGTATGGTGGTGTTGACATGCCGATTGGTCAAGACATCTTTGCCCTCCACCAAAGGGCGGAAAAGCCTTCTGCGCGTATACCGTTCGATCAGGTCCCAGTGGGATTTGTCTCTCGTAATATCATACAAGTCCGCCCACGCCTCGAGCATCCCGCCGGTCTCTACATCCAGAATATCGTCCATCTGTTCTTCGGAGAACTGATCGGTCCATCGGTGGAACCATGCCGCCGCTTTTTTCAGTATCTCGAGAGCCTGTTCATTCTCTCCGTATCGGTAGGCATCGATTAACCCCATGAGCGTTTTGTGAATAGTATAGTGCGGCGCCCACACCTTTTTCCCCGATGCAATTGCATCCAAATATTTTGGCGGTATCGAAAAGACCCATTCCCCACCATTTTCCTCCTGGCAACGGGCCAATTCCGATACAACAAAATCGAGCCTTGCCTTCGCCTCCGTGTCGCCGCTCGTCGCGTAAAGTCTTGCCGCCGCCGAGAGCCAATGTCCCAAGAAATGGCCCCGCAGTTGACAGCTGGGAGATTCCCAACCCCAATGGACATCCTCGAAACGGTCACGGACATGAGTATGGTTTCTTTTCGTAGCCTGAAGCCGAGGGCCCCATAAGAGGGCCTCCATATAGTAGTTCTGGAGAAGCCGCTCCTTCTGTAATCCCATAACATATTTTCTGTTTACTTCGTATCGTTCCGCAAAGAGCCCTTCACCCAAGGTTATTTGCTGTAGAGGAACTGCTTGCCACCGGCTTTCCATTTTTGGTTCTCCTTAAAAATGATTTTCTTTTAAAAACAGAGCAGTGTGGCACTTGCAATTTTTGCAATTGCCACAATTGTTCCACCCTATTTATTGACAAAGAACGGCGAAAAATACAAGATGACAATATCCGACAATAAGGTGAAGATTCCGACATGGAGAATCCTTCAATAAATCCCGAACTTCTTTTTCTTCAATCCCACTTCCCGATTGTCCCTTTAAACGCCGGTTTGCTAATTTCCAACGGAACGGGGAAACATGACATTCGGGTCATCGATTCATACGAACTTATCCTGATCAAAAGCGGAAATCTGGTCCTTTTCGAAGAAGACAGAGTATTCAACCTCCGTGAAAACCAAACGCTCATCCTGTGGCCGGACCGGCTCCATGGCGGCATCGAGCCTTTTCCACCGGACCTCTCCTTCTATTGGGTC
Source organism: uncultured Spirochaetales bacterium (assembly GCA_964543975.1). Taxonomy (GTDB): domain Bacteria; phylum Spirochaetota; class Spirochaetia; order SPDA01; family CAZJBZ01; genus CAZJBZ01. Next base: position 9,522 of record CAZJBZ010000116.1, on the reverse strand, counting down.
CATTTCAGGTTAAGCGGAAAATCGGATGCCAACGATACACAATGTTTGACCGTCCCCCGAGTGACTACCCTTCAAAACCCCGACCGCATTACGGAGTTTTTTCTCAGGTTTATCGACGATCAGGAGACGGGGAGACTCACGAGTTTCGACGCGAACCTTCTCATTTTGCTGATGTTGAGTGAAATTCAATCAGCTTCAACGGTATCCCAAAAGGAAGAACAGGAAAATCGATGTTTAATTGAGCGGGTTGAATCGTACATCGCTACCCACTATCACCAAAACATCAGCACCTCTTCCATCGCTCATGAACTTGTCTATAATCCCGATTATTTGGGAAGAATCTTTCACAAAGTGAGGGGGTATCCCATTACGAAAGCAATCCACCGTAGAAGAGTAAAGGAAGCGAAAACACTTCTCATTCAGAATTACATGAATATCGAAGAAATTGCTCTATCGTGCGGTTATCACGACGCGGGCTATTTCCGCAAGGTGTTCAAAAAGATGACCGGCATGTGCCCTCACCGTTTTCGAGAATTATACAGCCATGTTCACATCAATAGCCACTGAAATGTCGGAATTGTCATCTTTTTGTCAAGAATATTATCCTTGTGCAACGACATAAAGAGGCATAGAATTATTGTACAATACCGTGTTACTTCATTAAACGTATCGTTTGCACAAATACCGCCTTTGGAGTAATCGATAAAACGGTGGACAACACGGTGATCACAAAAATCTTTATAAGAAAGGAGAAGTAATGAAAATGAAAAAACTAATCATTACGTTACTGATGGTATCTCTCTTCTTAGTTCCTCTGACGCTGTTTGCGAGCGGAGAACAAGAAGGTGGTGCCGCAAAACAAATTACGCTGCGTTACTATGAACACGCAGACCGTTTCAACATCAATCCGAAGATCAACCAGATGTACATGGAGGAAAATCCTAACATCACGGTAGAGTTTATCCAGAACCCGGAAGGCGGTGCGGACAGAGTTCACGATAAACTGGTAACCATGCTTGCTGCACAGGACAGCAGCGTCGATATCTTTTTGACCGACGTTATCTGGCCTCCCGAGATGGCGGCAGCCGGCTTCCTGCAGCCGTTGGACGAATGGTTCACCAAAGATATGCAGAAAGATTACGTTCCCGCCATGATCGACGCTCAAACGATCAACGGGAAGGTGCACGGTGTTCCGACCCTCAACGATGTCGGTCACATGTTCTACCGAAAAGACATCTTGTCGGACGCCGGTATGGAATATCCCGAATACTGGTCGGAACTCGTCGACATCTGTACCTCGCTCCAGACCGATGACCTCATCGGTTTCATCAACTGCTACTTCCCCGACCAGCAGCTTATGTGTAACTACGTCGAGTACCTTTGGGGCAAAGGCGGGCAGTTCCTCGATTCCACCGGCAAACAGGTGAAGTTTACCGAAAAAGAGAGTGTTGATGCGATCCAGTTTATGAAAGACATGAAGGACAAATGGGAAATACTGCAGCCCGGAGTCACCACCATGCTTCTCGACGACGGGCGCCAGATATTTACCGAAGGGCGGGCAATCTTCCACAGAAACTGGAACTATGTATGGGCCATGTCCGAAACCCACGAAGAGTCCAAGATCAGCGGAAAAACCGGTGTAGCAGTCCTCCCGACCTTCCAGGGTGAAGAACACCACACCAGCTTAGGCGGATGGAGCTATTCGGTCAATCCGTACTCCGAAAACCTCGAAGAGGCCGTCAAACTGGTCCTCTTCTTAGGCGGACCGGAGATTCAAAAATACCGTGCGATCTACGGCGACAGGACCCCTGCCTACATGCCGATGCTGACCGACCCTGAAGTACAGGAAGTTCATCCTGTCTACAAAGAGTGGCAGAAATACGCGGACCGAGCCAAATCACGGCCGAAGAGCCCGTATTACACTCAAATTTCCGACATCTTCCAGAGACAATTGCAGGAAGCTTTGATCGGAAACAAGAGTATCGACGCTGCCATGGCGGAAGCGGCAAAAGAGATCAAACCGATTATTCAGCAATAGACTGGATACAAAAAAAGGGAAGGGGATTGTCTATCTATGTCGACACTACCAACAGCTAATAACACAGGCAAACAGTTTCGGGTAAAATCCGGCGGGCTGACGAAAAACCAATTCGGGTACCTCCTGATGATACCGGCCATCGCATTTATTGTAGGAATATTACTCTATCCGTTTCTCAACACCCTCTGGTATAGCTTTCATACGGTGAAGTTGAATATGCCCCAATTGGGCAGGCCGTTTTCAGGATTAGCAAACTACATCAGCCTCTTTCAGTCCCAGCGGTTTTGGAACTCCATGTGGCTCACCATTTTGTTTGCATCAACGTTCCTATCGCTGCAGCTGGTATTCGGACTGTTTATCGCAATGGTCCTCAACCTCGATTTCTTCGGCCGCACGCTGGTACGGGCAACCGTCTTAATTCCGTGGGCAATGGCCTTGGTCATTACGGCACTTCTCTGGAAGTGGATGTATAACGCCGTGTTCGGGATAATAAACCATGTGCTGCTGGGAGCGGGAGTAATAAAGGACAATATTGATTTCCTTGGGACCACGTCGCGTTCCGCCTACTTCAGTGTGTTGATAGTCGAGATGTGGAGAAACACCCCCTTCATGACAATCATTCTACTGGCCGGTCTTCAATCAATCCCCGGTGAGCTGTACGAATCAGCAAAGATCGACGGCGCCGGGAGACTGGCCAGTATGGTTTACATCACCTTGCCGATGCTTCGGCATGCAATTCTGGTCGCGGTCTTGTTCAGATCGATCGACGCAATCAGGGCATTCGACCTCCTCTACGTGCTTACCCAGGGGGGGCCCGGCACGTCGACAGAGATTGCATCGCTGTACGCGTATAAAATTCTGTTCCAATATCTGGATTTTGGAAAGGGGTCCGCGGCTACCGTGTTTATCGCTATCTTCACAACGGCACTGGCCATCGTCTACTTACGGATATTGAGGGAACGATAAAAAGGAGCTTACTATGAAACAACAGATAACCGCAAAACCGGGCCAAAAGTTCAGTCTTTTTACCGTTCTTATCATCGTGTTTACCGCGGCATTCGTGATCTTTTTTCTCTTTCCATTTTATTGGCAGGTTTCGACCTCCATAAAAACACCGGAAAAAATCCTGCAAATTCCTCCTCAAGTCGTTCCTTACCCGGCATTTTTCGAGCGGTACGTTAGTTTATTCACGAAAACGAAGTTTCCGATGAATGTCCGGAACAGTCTTATCGTATCCTCCTGTACCATGGTGATCGTCGTCTTTTTCGCGACCCTCGCCTCATATTCCATCGGAAGGCTCAAAGTACCGGGTTCGAATACGATTCTGATAGCCGTCTTAGTCGTATCGATGTTACCGGCGGTCTCCATCGTCGGTCCGCTCTACGTAATGTTTAGGAACCTCAAGTTGATTAATTCGATACAATCACTCCTGATCGCTTATACGGCATTTTTTCTGCCGTTCAGCATGTGGTTTCTCAGTAGTTTCTTCCAAACGGTCCCCGCGGATTTGGAAGAGGCGGCAATGATTGACGGGTGCAATAGAATGCAGGCACTTTTCAAAGTAGTCATCCCTCTCTCAGCACCTGCTATCTTTACAATCGCCCTGCTCATTTTCATCTTTTCATGGAACGAGTTCCTCTACGCCTTTACCTTTACCAGCACGGCCCAGGCACGGACCTATCCGGTCGGCTTGGTCATGCTGCAGGGCGAACATCACATCCCGTGGGGTGATATTACCGCCGCATCAACGGTGGTTTCGGTACCGATCGTTACCTTATCGCTCATCGCCCAAAAACGAATAATAAGCGGATTAACCGCTGGCGCAATCAAGGGCTGAGAAACGGCGCGAGCATGCAGCAAAAGGGACCTATTTGCTCAAATGAAAGTCCGACGAGTCACCGTAGAGATGAGGGGCTCGGCGGATTTTTTTGTTGTGTCCGAACTTAGAGGACATCTCTTTTTTCAATCATGAATATTCTTAATTTTGGAGGAATACAATGGGTTTTTTTACAAAAACACAAAACAGCCTTGTTTGGCAGGAAAAACGGCACAAAGTCGAGATACAACCGGTCGGCAAAGATTCACTCCGTGTCTTAGCGACCGAAAACGAAGAGTTTGCCGAAGTTCCCAATGCAATCGTTGATGAATCGTTTGCTCCCGGCCTGGCGGAAAGGCTCTTCGGAGCCAGCCCCCAAATTGAAATAGGGGAGTCGGAAGCGCTTATCCGAAACGGCTCTCTTGTAGTACGAATGACGGCTTACGGAAAAATCCGGTTCCTCCGCACTGCCGAAACCTCCCAACCGGGGGAAAAAGACGGTGAGACGCTCCTCCTCGAAGAGGTGGACTGGCGCCCGGAACATCCTCCCCTCCTGCCGATGAGCCGCTCCTTTAAACCGCTCGAAAGCAATCTCTATAAAATAGAGGCCCGTTTCAAGGCACAGGACGGCGAAAAATTTTACGGATTAGGCCAGCACAGACACGGCCTTCTTGACCAGAAAGGTTCGGTAATCGAGCTATTCCAACGTAACGCTGAAGTGTGTATCCCCTTTTACGTCTCCACAAGAAATTACGGATTTCTCTGGAACAATCCCGCGGTAGGACGGGTCGAGCTGGGCACCAACGGTACCCGGTGGGTCGCCGATGCTTCGCGACAAATCGACTACGTAGTAATCGCAGGCGATGATTACGGCGACATCATGGAAAAGTATGTCGATTTGACCGGCCATTCCCCGATGCTCCCCGAGTGGGCGGCGGGATTTTGGCAGTGCAAGCTGCGATACCGGACCCAGGAAGAACTTCTGAATGTTGCCCGGGAATATAAAAAGCGTGGTGTTCCCCTCTCGGTCATCGTCGTTGACTTTTTCCACTGGCCGCATCAGGGTGATTGGGACTGGGACCGAAAGTGCTGGCCCGATCCTGAAGCGATGATCAAAGAGCTGGATGAGATGGGAATCAAAGTGATGGTCTCCATCTGGCCGAGTGTGAACATCCGATCGGTAAACGGACCTGAGATGAAGGAGAAGGGATACCTTATCGGGACCAATCACGGGGCCGACGTCATCTTCCAGTTTATCGATACCTACGAACCACCACCCGTATACGTTCATTTTTACGACTCCACCAACGCGAACGCACGCAAATTCGTGTGGGAGACTGCCAAAAAGAACTACTGGGACATGGGAGTCAAACTGTTCCGGCTTGACGCGTGCGAACCGGAGATAAATCCTGTTCAGCCCGACAATCTCCGTTTTGCCGCAGGGACCGGTTTAGAGGTGGGAAATATCTATCCCATGATGCATGAAAAAGGGTTCTATGAAGGGATGAAAGAAACCGGTACCAACGAGATTATCAACCTGTGCCGTTCCGGCTGGGCAGGTTCCCAACGATACGGCGCTGCAATCTGGTCGGGTGACATCATGTCCGACTGGGAGACCTTCCGCGGTCAGATCAAGGCAGGTCTCAATATCATGATGAGCGGTATCCCCTGGTGGACAACCGATATCGGAGGCTTTCACAGCGGGAACATCGAAGATCCCGACTTTCGGGAGATGCTGGTGCGCTGGTTTCAGTACGGGGTTTTCTGTCCTCTCTTCCGGCTCCACGGCGTGCGTGAACCGAAACCCGAGGATGCTCAGGGCGGGACCGGCGCGGACAACGAAATCTGGTCGTTCGGAGATGAGAACTATCCAATCCTCCGCAAGCTGATCGAGACGCGCGAACGGATGCGTCCCTACATCATGGACCAGATGAAGCTGGCTTCGGACAAAGGGACCCCGCCCATGCGGCCTCTCTTCTTCGATTATCCCGACGATGAAACACTCTATACTATCGAAGATGAGTTTCTCTTTGGCCCGGACATCGTGGCAGCGCCGGTAATCTATCCGGGAGCAACCGAACGCAAGGTGTACCTGCCGAAAGGTGCCGCCTGGTATGACGCCTGGACAGGCGAGAAGATGGAGTCCGGCGTATGGTTTACCACCAAGGCGCCTCTCGACACCATTCCCGTCTACCTGCGGGAAGGGGCAAAGGTAAAATTGGCGGAATAACAGTTAGGTTAACCGGACCGGCGTTCGAACGGAATAGCCGATTTGCCAATCGGCGGGAGGGCGGAGCAATGTTTCACCTAAGCGGATTTGCCGATGAGGTATCGGCCGACATCGACGAGCAGCTCGATTTCTTTCAAAGCCGCGGCATCCAGTCGATAGACCTGAGAAGCGCAGGCGAGAAAAACGTCCTCGATTTAGAGCAGAATGAACGGGCCACAATCAAGCGTGCACTCGATTCACGAAGTATGCGGGTCTCCTCCATCGGTTCCCCGATCGGCAAAGTTCTGATAACCGAACCGTTCGGTCCACATCTGGAGCGATACCGGCGTGCTTTGGAAATGGCACTCTTTTTCGGGGCCCCCTTTCTGCGGATATTCAGTTTCTACATTCCGGAGGGAGAGTCCCCCTCCGACTACCGAGACCGCGTCTTGGAGCGGCTGCGGGTTTTCTTAGACGAAGCCGAGGCCGTGTCCGGCGGAGGGCCTGCCGGCGGGCCCGTAGGCGCCGGGTCTATCGCGGGACCTGCTTCCGGGCTCGTTGCCACAGCCGCCGCACTGTCTACCGCAGGCTCTGCTGCCTCGTCCGCCGCAATGGCTCCCGTTTCCGCCCCCAGCGTAACTCTCATAATCGAAAACGAACACAACCTCTACGGTGATGTCCCCGACCGCTGCCTCGATCTGCTTGAAACATTGCTCCATTCCAGATTACATTGGTGTTTCGATCCTGCCAACTTCGTGCACGAAGGAATCGATCCCTGCTATGAAGCTCTCCCCAAACTGAAAAACCATCTGGCCTGCATCCACATCAAAGACATGAAATTGGGAGGGACGAGTCCGGTCCCCGCGGGAGAAGGCGATGGAAAGTTCGAAGAACTACTTACCGAATTAACAACAAGCGGTTGGGACGGCTATCTCTCTCTTGAACCCCATTTAAGCCGGGCCGGGCAATTCGGCGGGTTCTCCGGCCCGGAACGTTTCGATAAAGCGTTCCGAGCTTTGCTATGCCTCCTGCGAGAAGTCGACGCCGACTGGAACTAATATTCAACCGCGTCTGCCGCGCCGTCAACCTTTACACATCCCACCGACGGGAGTAGGATGAGATTAGATTGTTGGGTTGGAACGCTACCTATCCTTATAAAACAAAATGTACTTTAGCATAATTGAGAATATTACAAATATAGAGGTTATCGCAGTCGGGACAAAAATCAGGGAATTGTCCAGACTTATCAAGAAGTATGGTAAGGGAAGGTGGAAAAAAGTAAAAGGCACGACCCTTATTCAATTGGACAATGGACAAATATGTTTTGCTGAGTTACACTGGTATGAAGCTCATGGGAAAGGGCGAAAAGAATATAAGATTAAGCGTATAATTGAATAAATAATGGTAAATGAAAAAACTTATAATTATGTTGTATGTATTAATAACACAGGCTATGAAGCTTCGCTCGAAGTTAGGAAAATATATAGAGTAATCAAAGATAAAGAAGTCGAAAATAAAGGATTGCTAAAAATAATTGATGAATCAGGTGAAGATTATCTTTACCCAATTGATTTTTTTATACAGATAGACCTTCCGCAAAAAATAAAACAAGCTCTTCAAACCTAATGCCGGCTTTCCTCCTGCGAAAAGTCGGCGCCGACTGGGACTAAAATTCAACCGCGTTTGCCCTGTCATCAACCTTTACACATCCCACCGACGGGAGTAGGATGAGAAATGAAGGAGAAAGTGATGACAACAGGAAAAAGCAGCATCCATTTTTGGGAAGAACCGCAACTGGTCGAGATAAACCGGCTTCAAGGGAGAGCGACACTCTTCCCCTACTCTTCCGCAGAGGAAGCTTTTGCAGACGACAGGGAACAATCCACCTGGTTTCTCCTTCTTAACGGGAGTTGGAATTTTAAGCTTTACTCGTCACCTCAGGAGGCGCTGGGAGAAGTGCCGATGTCGGAAGAGGCTGCCACGGCGGATGGTGACAAAGGAAACAAGCACGAACCTTCAGGGGATAATCAGTCGGCGGCCCTCCTCCAATCCGGCTGCAGTTCGGGTAAAGGTGATTGGAGCGCGATAGAAGTGCCCGGGAACTGGACCATGCAGGGGTACGACAAACCCCACTACACCAATGTTCTTATGCCGTTCGAACATCTGCCCCCTCACGTTCCCGAGGAGAATCCCACAGGTGTCTACTCCCGTACGTTTGATCTGCCGGCCGAATGGAAAGAGCGCAGAACGGTCATCCATTTCGGCGGAGTCGAGAGCTGCTTTACGCTCTCAGTTAACGGTTCTTTCGTAGGGATGAGTAAAGGCTCCCGCACCCCTGCCGAGTTCGATATTACCGCTTTCGTCCGACCGGGCAGCAACGCACTCCTCGTCACCGTTATCCGCTGGTCCGACGGAAGCTTTCTCGAAGATCAGGACCACTGGTGGATGGCCGGAATCTACCGCGACGTCTATCTCTATTCCACCGCCAAAACCTACATTGCCGACCTCTTCGCGAAGGCCATTCTCTTTGAAGATAATCGATCCGGACGTTTAACGGTCGATATCAAATTGGGAATCGACCACGCATCAAACGGGCCGTGGAGAGGCGAAGCGCAGCTGTTCGATGGAGCAGGCGCCCCCGTATTCTCCGATCGTCTTGCCGTAACGGTCGAAGACGATTACAGAAAAACCAGCCTCCTCAGTACCTTGACGGCGGAAATCCCTAAGCTCAAACCGTGGTCCACAGAACAGCCGAATCTCTATTCATTGGTCGTCTCTCTCTTTGATAAAGAAAACACCCATATCGAAACGACCGGATGTAAAATCGGCTTTAAACGGGTGGAGATAAAAAACCGTGAACTTCTGATAAACGGGAAACCGGTCCTCATGAAAGGGGTCAACCGGCACGATCACGACGATACCGCCGGAAAAACCGTCTCGCGCGAGACGATGATCAAAGACATCAAACTGCTGAAGCAGTTCAACTTCAACGCGGTGCGAACGAGTCACTATCCGAACGACCCCCTCTGGTACGATCTGTGTGATGAATATGGAATTTACCTGATCGATGAAGCGAATATCGAAGCCCACCACTACTACGACCAGCTCTCTTCGGAACCGGAATGGAGTAAAGCGTTTCTCGATCGCGGCATGAGGATGGTCCTTCGTGACAAGAACCATCCTTCGATCATCGCCTGGTCGCTCGGAAACGAGAGCGGGTACGGCGCGAACCACGATGCCTTGGCCGGCTGGATCAGAAGCTACGATCCGTCCCGTCCGCTCCATTACGAAGGAGCCATTCGAAACCCCGGACAGCGGGGCAACGACTTTACCAAAGGCCGGCAAGCAACCGATATCATCTGCCCCATGTACCCCTCTTTGGATGTGATCGAGGCGTGGCTGCGGGATGTTACCACGAAGCGGCAATCGGAATACCGGCCGTTTATCATGTGTGAGTAT
>CAZJBZ010000115.1:0-12278 GCA_964543975.1 uncultured Spirochaetales bacterium | reverse complement strand
AATCTGACTGCGGACCAACCTCATCGGGTCTGTTCACGATGTGGGTTGGGGACACCATTAAAAAAGGATGTTGTATGAAACAGATACCGGTTTTACATGTTCGGGGTAAGACGCTTGCCGAGGCATACGAAAAAGCACTCATTGAATTATACCAAAACGGCATATCAATTCAGACCCAGTATGATAAAGAGGGTGAACCGCTTTCCATCGATTGCACGATGAATATAACCGTGGACGAACCGCTGACCGATCCGATGATTCATAAGGCGTTTCCCGGAGGGATCGAGGACCTTCGAGAGTATCTGTATGAACTAATCGGGCGCAAAGACCACTGGGTCAAAAATACCAACGATCCGGAGGATACCCGCTGGGAATACACCTACCACGGAAGGATCGCCGACTGGGGCAGCTGGTATGAGAAGGACGAGGAGGGCAGGCGAGTGCGCCGAACACTCAGCATGTCTTCGAGTAGCGGGGTTGAGGGAAAAGAAGGAAATGCCGGCATCAACCAGATCCGGCAGGTCATCGAGAAGCTGAGCAGCCGGCCTTTCTCGAGGCAGGCGCAGGTCATTACCTGGATGCCGCCGTTGGATTTTAATGTCTACGATCCTCCCTGTCTCCAGTCGATGTGGTACCGGTTGACGGAAGACGATGAGGCTTTCCGGCTTAACACGAATGTCCGTTTTCGCAGTAACGACGCTTGGGGAGCCAATTTTATGAACATGTTCGGGTTCACCTTATTCAATCGCGATCTGATAGCCGGTCCTCTTTCCGAGCGGCTCAACAAGAAGGTCACTATGGGGAGAATGAACTGGCAGGCGGATTCATACCATCTTTACGGCAAGGACCAGAAAGATTTCAAAGAACGGTTTTGGGACCGCTTGAATAGGACCGATTTTGATGACAGGGTTTACCATTTCCATGCTGATTTGATACAAGAAATCTGGGAAGAAGCCGATGTCGAGGTACTCAAAAAAATTACCGCCTACGAGCAGCGAACGGGACAAACGCAACCCGGACATGAGTAAAACCAATACCAATACCGCGAAATCGGCCTTCTTAGCAACCATCCCGGTCCTCTTGGGGTACTCGGCAATCGGGATCGCTTTCGGGCTTTTAGTGGTAGCATCGGGGTTCCCCTGGTGGGTCGTGCTCATAATGTCGGTGTTCGTTTATGCCGGTGCAGGACAGTTTATCGGGGTGGGCATTCTAACCGCGGGCGGCGGAATCGCGGAGATCGCCTTGGTGACGCTGTTAGTCAACGCCCGCCATATGGTGTACGGATTATCGATGCATGAGCGGTTTCGCGGCACCCATCCGTTTAAACCGTATCTCGTCTTTGCATTGACGGATGAAACCTACGGTCTGCTAACCACCCTTCCTCCGCCGGCGGAGAATGAAAAAAAGTATTACTATTTTTTTATAGCACTTCTAAACCACTGTTACTGGGCTTCTGCCGGGATGATCGGTTATTTTTTAGGTCGCGTCATTCCCATCAACACCGAAGGTTTAGGATACGCGCTTACCGCTTTGTTCGTTGTTCTGCTGATCGAACAGATCAAAACGTGCCGGAAATTTTTACCCTTCGCTATAGCGTGTTCCGCCTCTATCGGTTCGCTTCTCCTGTTCGGCAAGGAGAATATGTTGATAATGGCCATAGCCGTCTCGATTGTCTTGTTGTTAGGTTTCCGGAAAAGGATAACAGATGGTTCCGACGGTTAAGATAATTACGGCGGTAGTGGTGATGACCGGCATAACCTTTTTTACCCGTTTATTTCCTTTCCTCTTCTTCACCCGTAGAAACCCGCCGGCCATAATTCGTTACATTCAAACCTATATTCCCCCCATTGTCATGACAATATTGGTAATTTATGCCTTGAGCGATGTTCGTTGGGGTGAACCGCCTTACGGCGTACCGGAGTCGATCGCGGCGGCAGTGGTCGCCGGTCTTCATCTGTGGAAACGGAACGCGTTTATCAGCATTTTTTGCGGGACCGGTTTGTACATGTTCTTTATGCAGTCCGGATTGTTTGTGTGATCCTCACCCTCGTGAACTGACGAGGCGCCCCGTAAGCCATATTCCAATCAACACCAACAGAAGAATTATCCAGAAGTTGATATCCAGTCGGATCAAGACACCTATCGTAACCAATATCGCGCCGATACCGATGACCGTTCCTAATCGCCGCGCGTAACACCTTATTATCCTCTTTTCATTGTGGCGGACGGCTGTTCGGCTACATTGTCCGTACAGGAGGGACAGGGTCCACCCCGTCATTGCGAGAAGCAGAGCGGCACCGTAGAGGAGAGAATGATTACCCTGAAAAAAACCGAAAACAATGAGAAGTGAGAAAACAAAAAAGGAGAGGTTAACCGCGAAGAGCGAGCTCCGTTTCAGAATCCAGAGTACCGTCACGACCGCAATGATGATGAGGGGGAACATGACCCCTTCACCCGAAAAAGCATCTGCCGTCGAAGCCGCCGATGCCGACATCGTTGCCGCAGGTATCCCCAAACACATCCCGGCCGCGAGGACCGAAACAATAATACAGACGGTAAGAAGGCGGTTCATATCACTCCTCGTTTTTGCTGCCACGCGTTTATCTTTCCCCTCTGCGATGCAACCGCTTCCGGGAACGTCCGACCGCTTTTCCAGTCGAGAACAAAGATAGATGCCGGTTCAAGCTCTCTGATGATCAGTTTTCTTTCGATAACTGCCAGTTTTTCCGCGAGCCGGGTAATACGCCGAGATTTGGTCTCATTGGGGGCAGGTAAACGCTCTCCTCCGGCTGCCGGATCACCGTAATCGATGCTCTTCGTACCCGCGATTTCAAAATCAACCGGATCGGGACTTACAACGAAAAGGCTGTAGCCGTACGATCGGAGCCGCTGCAAAACAGCAATATCTTCCCTTACCAGCGGGCTTACCAAGATAAGTTGCGATTTTGCCGGAAACAGCCTGGTCGGCAGGTAGTCGAGTTGTTCCGAAATATAGGTTGAACCGATTTCCGCCGCCGATAGCGCGGTTAATATCTTTTCACGCTGCCTTTTGCCGTAGCCGGGGTATGTCCAAGCCATACTTTTTCCATAAATCAATAATCCGACGCGATGACCGGCGTTCAGAAAGCTTTCTGCCAGGGCACTCGAGGCGAGAATACTCCGTTCGAACAGCTGCAGATCTTCGGTCGCCGGGAATGTCGCTTGCCGCGCGTCGAGGATGATGCCTACCTCCGTAATGTGTTCCCTCTCGTACTCGTTGGTAAACAGGTGGTCTGGTTTGGCGGCTGTGGCCCGCCAATTCAGGTGACGGAGCTGGTCACCCGGTTGATACTCGCGTATATCGAAGAATTGGATCCCCTCGCCGCCGGTCCGTGACGGGATGGGACCCGAATGGAGTAATAGTTTCTCCGGTTTTATCGGTATTCTGCCGGCGCTTTTCAGATCGGGAAGCGCGTACAGTTCACCGTGGGCGCCGGCTTCGATAGACCGTTGGGTGAGACCGAGTCTGTCCCGCGCGGTGATCGTTGTCGTGGTGAATTGATAATACCCCCTCGAGACGCGCACTGAATAGGAAATGGTACACTCCTCCCCTGATCGCAGCGAGGTAAGACAGGTGACGCTCCCTTCGATAACGGCAAGTCCTTCAGGGACACGGTCTACGATTTCGACCAGTTCCAAGGCCGGTCCCCCGTTTGTAATGGTGAGGATAACATCGACTGTTTCCGCGTGGATCGCCCTTATCTTTGCGATTTTTCGGGTCGCGGTAATATTGATTTCTTTCGGTGCGGTTAGTAAACCGGTGGTTATGACTACGATGAAGGGTACGGCAAAAGCGATCAAGGTGCCGTTACGGGCGAGCAACCCTGCAAAGAGAAAGAGAAAACAGAGGACCGATAGATATCTCAATCTCCCCATTAAGGGTCCCCCTGCCGTATCGGTACAGGGACCTGTTCGACTATTCGTGAAAGTATATCCGAAGCGGCGTCCTTTCTCATCCAAAGGTCGGGTGAGAGAATCAATCGATGGCTGAGCGCCGGTGCGACAAAACGTTTGACGTCGTCGGGAATAACGTAGTCTCTTCCGTTGATTGCCGCGTACGCTCTGCACAATTTCAGCAATCCCAAAGAACCGCGTGGGCCGGCACCGACCGTCACACGGCTGTCGTCTCGTGTTTTACGGACCAAGGTAATGATATACTTTTCGATATCCTCGTCCATATAAACATCCTCGACCGAAGAGACTGCATGAAGCAATTCCGCCGTGCCCGTTACCGGCCCAATGAAAATATCGTCCTGTTTCCGGTCCCGCCTGCGATGTAAAATCTCTTGTTCCTCTTCCATTGTCGGATAACCTACGGAGAGCCTCATCATGAATCTGTCCAGCTGTGCTTCCGGCAGGGGAAACGTCCCCTCGTATTCAATCGGGTTTTGGGTCGCTATAACGAAAAACGGCTTCGGAAGAACGAGGGATTCTCCTTCGATTGTTATCTGCTGTTCCTGCATGGCCTCGAGAAGGGCCGATTGGGTTTTCGGGGAAGCGCGGTTAATCTCATCGGCCAAAACTATATTGGCAAAGAGTGCCCCTTTTCGCAATTCGAATGCTCCCGAGTTACGATTGTAGATATAACCGCCGGTTATGTCCCCCGGAAGCAGGTCCGGGGTAAATTGTATCCGTTTAAACTGCAATCCAAGTGCTTCCGCAAGGCTCTTTGCCAGAAGGGTCTTGCCCAATCCCGGATAATCTTCAAAGAGGACATGTCCGCCGGAAAGGACGGCGCATAAAACCATATCCAAGAGCTTTCGTTTGCCGATAATCGCTGTTTCAACCTGTCGTATGACACGACTGCAAAGCTCTTGTGCTGATTGATTATTCATATTCCCGAGTTCTCCTTTAACATTTTTTCGATAGTCAGAACGGCTTCTTCTATTTCATCGAGCTGCTTTTCTGTGTTCTTTCTCCGTTGAAAAGCATGGCGTGAAAAATCCCTCATCTCTTCACGTTTCAAATTGTCGACGATGTAGGGAGGGACTGAGAGTTGATGCTCTCGTATGATGGATTCTATTTTATCCGAGGAGAGGCCGATTCGTGAGGGACCGGAATCGACGCGGTGTATTGCAAGAGTAAGCCGGGCCAGAAAGGCGGCAAACCGGGACCGTGAATAGTCATGTTTGAGTGCATTCTCTATCGCCAGTTTGTTCGCTGCGATCCTTCCCCAATCGGCCCCCTTTCGTTCATGTTTTCCATCGGACGGCTGTTCTTCAGCGTTCAGCGCGAAACCGGCCATGATCAGCGTAACTACGATAGCCGCGATCCAGAAAACCACTTGGGGGATACTCTCGATATAAAATCGGAAATAGCCGATTCCGTAGAGTACCGGCAAGACTATATATCGTTCTATGAGCGGTTTGATATGGGGATAGAGCAGAACAAACCCTATTACGGCGCCGGAGAGAAAAAGGATGATGCAGAGTAATTTACGGATTGGGATCATTCCGCCGTCCCGGTCGAATTTGTCAGTGATTGGGCTATCAAGGAGAGACACCGTTCCGCTTCCCGGCACAGCCGGTCGTCCGCTTGTCGCCCTCCGTACCGTACCTGTTCAAAGAGTCCGGTCAGGGTGTGGATGTCCTCCCTTTCCACTCCTCTTCCTCGAAGGTGCTCCTCGAACTCTCTCGGTGTCATTGCCTCTTTTCTCGTCAATCCCGCCTCTTCGCCGATAATACGGTTCATCTCCAGATAACACCGAATAACAACATTCCCGACATCTTCCCGATCGCGAATTTTGTTCAGTGAACGGGTAACCTCCTCTTCCAATTCATCGGAGGTATCAGGCTCTTTTCGTGTTAATCTGCGCCACGCAAAGAAACCGCCTGCCGCCGCTCCTCCCACCGCAAGCAGGGTCACCAAGAATACCATGAGAGAGGAAGGTGAATCGGAGAGATCCTCCTTGGAAGGGACCGGTCTCTTTTCACCGGCACCGAACATGCTTTCATCCCCTGTAAACGTCATGGGGGGCGCTCCTTCTCTTTCAACGCCCTCCGGTTCGGGAGGTTCATAGAGCAGGCTGAACAGAAAAAGAAAGAGGAATCCCAGTATCGATACGATAATCACTCGTTTTCTTGTTTCCTTGAAGATGAGACTGATTATCAAGGCGGCCAAACCGATAGGTATGAGAAAAATGAGCAGTTTGGAAAAAAAACCGGGGTTTTTATCGGCGGGAATACCCGGCACCTGGATTTGTTCCCGCTCATTATTCCCGGTAAGGTATCCGCCGGCAAAATCGAACGAGCCGATTCCCGCAGCCAATACCAAAAGGGCACCGGTTGTAAGCGCGGCCATTACCACTATTTTCAATCTACGGTCTTGCTGTTTCATTTTTTCGGGCGGGCCTCTTGCGGTTGTCTCGACTATTACGAATTACTCTATCCTTTTTCAAAACAGGGATATATGGCACTTGCAAAAATTACAATTGTATATAGTATAGGCATTTAACTCTTTCAGTACCGCTAAAATAGTGATTTTTGCAAGTGCCTCACTCTATCCTGAAGTTTCCCGCGTGCAATGTCAAGATATGCCTACATCCAATCGATATCCGGCCGTCTCTTGTACTGTTCGCCACCTCGTATTCGCGATTGCATTCAAAAACCGCAGATCATGACTCACCAGGACAAGAGCACACGGCGCTTCGACCAAGGCCGATTCCAAACATTCGATTGACGGCAGGTCCATATGATTCGTCGGTTCATCCATCACAATACAGTGGGGGTCCCCCATGACGCCCTTGGCCAGGAGAAGCTTCCGTGTTTCTCCCGGGCTGGGCAGCTCACTCTCCAAGAGCCGGTCCGGTTTCGATCCTAAACGGCTGATGATAGACATCAATCGGCCCAGCTCCTTTTGCGGCAGTTCGGTTATACGTTTAAGAAGCGCGGCCGATTGTTCGGCCTCGATTTCCTGTGGAACGTAGAGGAGTTTTTCATCCGCAATGGAGAGGTGGTCCGTTAGATACCTGATAAGAGTACTTTTCCCGCTCCCGTTCGCTCCGCTGATTCCCACTCGTTCTGATGCCCCCAATCGGAGTGACGGCAATCGCAGCTCTTTCGCCTCTCCTAAGGATATAAGGCATTCTTCCGTTTCAAAAATGATATCATGGTGCGAACGGCTGCCTTCGACCCATATGCCCATTTCATACTCTTTTTTGGGAACGATCGATTCGAGTCGGTTCTGTGTGCGAACGACCCGCTTCTTCATAGAGGAGGCCAATTGTGAGGCGGCGGCATCCTTTCCGGTTACTCGGGCCGCGTCTATTTTGCTGCGGCCGTCACTGTCTTTCCATCGAAGTTTCTTTTTGGAATTTTTTTTCGCGTTCACTGCTGCTTTCTGTTCCCGTCGGTGGGCCTCTTTTTTCAGCTTTTCCAGTTTATCTCGGGTTTGAAGATACTCTCTCTTTTCATGCTCGTACTCCCGCTGTTTCGCGGCGACTGTATCGGTGTAGCTGCCTGAGCGCAGATCTACGGCGGGAGGTTCTATATAGAGGCAGCGGGAGCAGATGGTGTCCATTAAAGCCCTGTCGTGGCTTACAAGGAGTCCGATGCCGTCGTAGCGCCGTAACGCGTTGATCACATACTCTTTTGCCTCGACATCAAGATGGTTCGTCGGTTCATCCACGAGAAGCAGGTCCGGTTCCTGGTGAAGAAGAGAAGCCAGCTGCATCCTTTTCCTTTCCCCATGGCTCAATGTTTCCCACCTGTCTATCCAATCCTCTTCAAGGCCTAACATGCCCCGGAGACGACAGGAGTCGGCGTCGTATGTGCGATGGAAATCGAAAAGTGCTTCATCGGGTTCATCGGTCCGCTGTTCACAGTATGCAGTATTATCCGGACTGATTATTGAGCCTAATTGCGGAGTCAGGATACCGGCCGCGAGTTTAAGAAGTGTTGTCTTCCCCGATCCGTTGGCTCCGCATACCGAGGTCCACCCCGGTCCTAATGAGAACGATAGTGAATCGAAAAGAGGTGTTACTGAGGTTTCATACTGAAAAGAGGCCTCAGAAAAGGTAAGGTTTGTTCTTGCCACCGTTGATCTCCTTAATTTTTAACGGAATTACGGTTTCTTTCGAGTTGGTGGCTGAAACGACCTCTCCTTCGGTCGGTTATAAAAAAAGCCGCGCCCTTCCGCGGCAATTAAAAAAAAAGACCAGCGGATGAACGAGAGAGTAGTATGCCACCAACGTCCTTAAGAAGCTTGTACGTGTTAGTATGATATTGGCAGCTGTTTACTTTCTCATTCTATATATCGCCGGTCTTTCTTTATTCTTGTTTGATGAGTATAGTATTTTTACCAGGTTCTTAAAAAAAGGTCAAGAGTTCCGGGCGGCAGACGGAACCGGCGGGCTTCGAGGAAGAGTATAGCGAAAAGATAACGAAAGGAGGGGTGCATGGCAAAAACATACGATTCACCCGATTTTAGAGAGTATAAAATGATATGGTGGGGGGACCCGCATCCTGTGATGGAACCTCCGGAGAATGAAGTCGCCGAAATTGATAAAGCACTTCATTACCTCGTCGATTCCGGTGTGCTTCCCCACCCGCGATATGAAAAAGAAAGGTTTTTGGCCCACAGGGAAGCGGTCAAGAGCAACTTCGATATTCCGTGGACCGGGATCAGCCCCAGGATGCAGCGGCTGCTCTACGCGATCAACGCGGTCCGCAGGCCGTCGATCATGGTGGCGGTGGGTGTTTTTTGCGGGAACACCTTCATCAGTAACGCGGGCGCCGCTCTCGGACCAGGCGCCGTTTATCAAGCGAATAGATTAGTAGGTATAGAGATCGACAAACATGAGGCGGAAAGGGCGAAAAGCAATGTACGGACGATTGATTCTTCAGGAACGGCTGAAATCGTCGCCGGAGACGGCATCACATGGCTTGAAGAATATGACAATGCCGGCCGGGGACCGATAGATCTGCTCTATATCGACGCGGACGGTGCCTACCTTCCGTTGATAAAAGCTGCCGCTTCAGGTCCGCTATCTTCGGGAGGTCTGGTCCTGGCACATAATTCGGTCAATATGGAGGGCGCCTTAGGGCCCTACCTCGATTTTGTTCGTGATCCGAAAAACAGCAAAGAAAGTGTTAATATGAGGATTGACGATCAAGGGTTGGAAGTGACACTCTGGAAGAGCGACACGTAAAACAAAAGAAATTGGCGAAAGAGGCACGACTATGAAAGAGAGCGAAAAGAAACGGATAGAAAAGATTGTTTCTGAACAGATGGATTTTCCTCCGGAAGGTGCTCGGGAAGAAATGATCGATATGTCCTCGAAAACGTTCTGCATGCTCGGTCATGCCCATATCGATTTGGGGTATCGGTGGGATTTCAAAGAGACCATTCATCGGGTGGCGCCGTGGACCTTTGAAGGCGTGCTCGATGTCATGGAAAAAAATCCCGGCTTCACCTTTTGTCAGAGCCAGATGTATCTCTATGACGCCGTTCGCAGGGAATATCCGCTGATTTTCCAAAAAATCGTATCGTGGATTGAAAAAGGCAATTGGGAGGTGATAGGCGGCAGCTGGAGTGAATATGATGCAATGCTTCCCTCGGGAGAATCGATTATCCGTCAATACTTGGTAGGCCACGGTTTTGCCAAAAAGATGTTCGGAATGAAGCCCCATCCGGTGGCATTCGTGCCTGACTCCTTCATCGGGCACGCGGAAACACTGCCCCAAATCCTCTCCGGCTGCGGCATCCGATACTACGTCTTCTGTCGCGGTTTGCCCAAAGACCCGGAAACGGGAAAGGCGGAAAGCAGAGTGTTCAAATGGGTGGGACCGGACGGAAGCGCGCTACTGGCCTACCGCCCTGTCGGTAATTATTCGACACCCGCCCTCACGGAAGACCAATTGGCCCGCCTCTCTCCCTATCTCGCCTTAAGCCGCACGGACAACGAGCTCATTCTCTACGGTACGGGTGACCACGGGGGTGGTCCGCGTGATGAGGATATGGATGCTTTACAGAAATTGGGCAGCATTCAAGGTGCACCCTCCTGGACGTTTACCCGGGCGGACCATTTTTTTTCAAGGCTGGAACGTGAGTTTGATGATCGGTGCGCTGACGATTCGCTTCCGGAATTCCGAGGTACGATGGAAGCTTTCGCGACCGGTGCTCTCACCTCTCAGGCTGCATCCAAACGGAACAACAGAATCTGCGAGCGCTCCATCCTCTCGGCCGAAAGGGCGGTCACCGTTTCCACCTTCCTTCAACGCAAACCCTGTTTTCCTCGCGTTGATTTTCAGCAGATATGGAGAGATTTGTTGACACTCCAATTCCATGATATTCTGCCCGGGACATCGGTTGCCGCGGTCTATCGTGACGCGGATGCCATGTATGAACAGATAAAAGAACGGACCACCCAGATGCTTCTTGACGGTATTGTCCGGATTTGTTCCAGGATCGATACCCGAAGCACTCAGCCTGAAGCCGCGGGGGGGTATCCGCTCTTCGTTTTCAATCCGGGAACGGTCCCTCTGAATACCTGCATCTCGATGCTCTATCCGAAGGAACGGTTTGGATGGATGGAGGGTTTCGGGCGTAATCCGGAACAATTTTCACTCCTCGGTCCGGACGAAGAAGTGCTGGAAGCCTCTTTCGGAGAAGACGCTCTCCACTTCCAGGCGCAATTGCCTCCGTTAGGATACGCTCTCTATCGGCTTATCCGACGCGATCAGAGTGGAAAAACAAACCCTGAGCCAACGACAACACTCAGGTTTGAAAGCGGACGGATAGAGAACCGGTTTTTCACGGTATCGTTTTCTCAGGAAAACGGGAATATTACCAGTATCCTCGAGAAACGGAGCGGGAAAGAACTTTTGCGTGCCGAGAGCAACGCTCCGGAATTGTACCATGAAAAAGAGCTGGCCACCTCTTGGGTCCAGGTCATCGAAGGTCCTCCCCGAAAACTTCGCCCGATTCAGCCGGTCCGGTTACAGGAGGCCACACCCTATTCCCTCACCGTTTCCTCAACGTACGCCTCCGATTACGCGTGTGTTACCAGAGAGCTCACCTTCTATGACGATATTGAAAGGATCGACTGTCGTCTGCTTGTCGAGTGGCATGAAAGTAACGCGTTTCTCAAAATCGGTTTTTCACCCGCACTGCGGCAGCCGACTGTTGTCACCTCGCTTCCATACGGTACAACGGCGGTGTCGACCCCTGAACGGGAGTTCGCCATGCAGGATTGGGTGGATATCCACGATGAGAGCCGCGGACTGGCCGTAATCACCGACGGGGCCTCCGGAGCTGACCTGGACGACGGTCGTCTTCGTATTTCGGTTATGAGGAACGTGCGAGATATGGACCCGGGAATGTCCCATGGCAAACATGGGCTTTCATATTGCCTCTATCCTCACGGAGTGACTGAAGGGGGTGCACCGCCCGTGGCGGAGATCACCACGGTAGCGAAACAGTTTCTGACCGATGTGTACTCCCTGTGGGATTCGGAGCACCCGGGAGGGATCATGAATTGGGACCACTATTCGATTGATACATCCGTGCCCCTGGAGAAAAGCGGGAGTTTTGTCGAAGTGCGGTCCGATACCGTTTTCCTGGAAACGGTAAAGATGGTTGAAGAGGAGTACACGCCGGCCGGGATTGTCTTAAGACTCCGGGAGGTGGAAGGTAAAAAATCAAAAGTGGAAGTGACGCTGCCCTTTATACCGTCGGAGGTTCTGAAAGCGGACCATCTGGAAAGACCGGAGGGGGCCGCGGGACCTGCCGAAGAAGGCTCGGCTGAAAATTCCGGCCCAGCGGCAAAACGATTTCCGTTTCATAACAGGGTAGTGACTGTCGAGCTGTCGCCGTATGAGCTGTGTACCGTTGTCGCTCGAATGGACAACCCGACGATGCTTTAAACTGTCGGAGGCAGCAATTCGAAAAATAAGCTGTGAGAATTCGAAATGTGAACGATTGTATTGACGGGCCTTATTACCTATTACGGTAAATTTAGTTCACATTTCGAATTCCAGTGTCGAAGGAGTATGAGATGAATACAGTAGATATCATTGAAGATGATGTGCGTTTTATACGCCACGAAGTACGAGAAGGTTGGTTTATAGGCTGCACGGTTATTGTGGGTGAGAAAGAGATCGGTCTTGTCGATTCGGGGTTTGCATCGACTCTGACCGATTTTGTTTTTCCCGCTATCGAATCGTGGGGAAGAAGTATCGATGAGCTTACCGTAGTGGTCAATACACACCGGGATGGTGACCATGTTGAGGGCAATCCGG
>CAZJBZ010000114.1:0-12525 GCA_964543975.1 uncultured Spirochaetales bacterium | reverse complement strand
ATACAGCTCCGCGGCCAGATTATCGTGATGGAACGAGTGATTGGCTAAGACATGTCCCTCATCAATCATTCGATTAATCAGCGGTTTAACACCGTTTCGCGGTTGACCGTTTTTATCAAGAAGCTGTTTCCCATTAATGAAAAAGGTGGCTTTGCAATCGTACCTCTTCAAGGTATCGAGAATATATTCGGTCACGGCGGCACGGTGCAGCCCGGTACCGTATCTCCCCGACACCATAATCTTCTCCATATTAGGTCCGTCGTCGAAAGTGAAGTGTAACCGGTTTCCAAAGTCGGTATCGCTGTCTTCGAAATAATACAATCCTTTTACTAATGCTTCTCCCGCTTCGCTGTTCACGCCTCGTTCCACCGAAACCGATATCGGCGAGACCGGTTCAACCGCCTCCGGAGCAAACGTTTCGACCGGCTTTTGCAGAGTGTCCCGTTTCTCAGGAGAGAAGCGTTCACCGAGGTTGGAAGTTGTCCCCCCTTGCGGCCCGATTTCCGGGGAAACGGCCTCAGCTGCGGCAATGTTTCGGTCCGTTCCCTTCGCATTCGGGGAATGATATTCGGTATACAATTTTCCTCTTTCATCGTGATCGGGAAACTGTTTCGTCTTTGCTTGAACGGCGGTTGTCTCTCCGATAATCATGATTGCGATGAGAGAAATCGGCAGCAGGAAGATTAATTTAATCCGGCTGAATGTGAATCGGGGAAATTGAAAGCGAAATGCTGTTTGAAAAACTGTGCCGATTTTTCGAAAAAGCGTGGACGTTAATTGGAGGAAACGTGATGAAAAATTCCTGAAGGCTGAAAAGAGTCCAAGCACTACAGTGATTACGGAATGAGAAAAGAGTTTCCAAACCCGTTCCGTCCTCAGAAGGAGGAGACGCGGGGCCCTTACAACTCCTCGAAAGAATGCCGCGATTATTCGGGATGTAAACCGTGCCGAAGCGATGGGGATTGTAACGGTGGTTTTTCCGATCCATCTACCCATAGCAACGAATATGGAAAGGAGAAAGGCAAGTCCGTCTTCTAAACCGGTGGTGATAAACGCGGCCGCGCGGAATGAAGTTGCTTCTCTGATTTTTTTGAGAAAATCTATTTCAATTCCGAGGTTACCGTCGTTTGCCGCGACTATCTCCGCTACTCGAATGTTCAATAGTCGATATGTTTCTTTCAATACTTTTGTTTTTATAAACCGCGGGGGTTTTTCCGATTGTACGTACCAGGTAAAAAGTTTCCGGTGAAGAGCTGTTGTACGAATAACCTCAGGATCGGTTCTGCCTGCTTCAAACAGGGCCTCTGCCGACTCTCCGATATACCGGTCTTTTATCCGGCGGCAGAGAAAATCGAAGAGAGCGCCCTGAACGGACCGGATAAATTGTTGAAAATCTTCATCATTTTTTATCGTCAGAAAGAGCTTCCCATGAAAAACATCGGTGAGGATGGTTGCGGGAAAATTGAAAATGTTTCTGTAACAGGCCGGAAGTTCAAGGAAATGAGGTTTTTCCCATGTTAAACGGTTTATTGTGGGTCTATAGCCGCAAATGAGAGTATCGATCTGCCATTTGAAGGTGGAGTTCCGGTTGGATATCGGCAGAAAAGAGTTTGTGAGAAGAACATCGATTATATGTCGATATCCCTGGAAAGTGGTAATACCTCTCCGTTTTTCGCTGTCGGATAGGAAATCGCTGATGTATCTTCGCAGACTACTCACTTCTCCTTCCTGCAAAATTATCCATTCGTTGTTGCCGCTATCCGGGGCCCCTTTCAAAACGCGGATATAGGGCACTATGTGCAATTACCGTAGTGTAGTATTTTTTTTTAATTGAGGCAATTGTAAAAATCGGCTAAACCGAAAAAGAACACACCGTAAACGAGAAGAATGAAAGCGGGGAAGAGGGCCGATGAGAGACCCATTCCGCGGACGATAATTGTTCCACCAGTTCTTGTATAATCGCCGGTGCCGGCGGGCCTGCCTGCACGAAGCGTTATTATACGATTTTGAGCTCAACATGAGGGTTTCATATGCCTGACAGCGGTTTGATTTCTCTCTTGACAGGGATTTGCCCTCACGATACCATGCGATACCTACCGTGATGAGAACACCGATTAATTGCAACTATTCATATTTTCTCACATTTCATGTATGTTGGAGGCATTTGTGAACAGAAAAGGCACAATTTTATCTCCGAATTCGAAGATCGGGATCGCGAATAGAGGTGAGCCCGCGCTCAGATTTGTTCGGGCGGTTCATGAATATAATGAACGGATGAGGGCATCGTTAAAAACGGTGGCTTTTTATCTTGATATTGAACGGGACGCTCCCTTTGTTCAGGAAGCCGACATTGTCGTCCCTTTCTCCGAGTTCGAAGGTGTCGAAGGCAATCACGGGACCTGCTATTTGGACAGAGATTTGCTTCTGACCGTCCTTACTCAATCGGGCTGTGACGCGGTTTGGGTCGGCTGGGGATTTCTCTCTGAAGACGCTCCCTTTGTCGGTATGATCGAAGAAGCGGGATTAGTGTTTATCGGCCCCAATTCCGAAACCATGGCCCTGCTC
This sequence comes from uncultured Spirochaetales bacterium, assembly GCA_964543975.1. Lineage (GTDB taxonomy): Bacteria > Spirochaetota > Spirochaetia > SPDA01 > CAZJBZ01 > CAZJBZ01. The sequence continues at coordinate 9,960 of CAZJBZ010000114.1, read as the reverse complement.
GGTGATAAAATAAAGGCTAAAGCGCTTGCGGAAGAGAATAACGTTCCTGTTGTTCCGTGGAGCAAAAAACCGATTGCCGATTTGCGGGACGCCGAAAAGGTCGCGGAAGAGATCGGATACCCGTGTATCATCAAAGCCGCCCACGCGGGCGGCGGCCGCGGTATCCGTTTTGTCAGGACTCCTCAAGAGTTGTCCGCTCAATATAAATCGGCAAAAGAAGAGACAATCCGTATTACGGGCGGCGAGGTCCTCTTTATTGAACGACTGGTGGAAACGGGCCGTCATCTGGAGGTCCAAGTGTTGGCGGACCGGTACGGGAAGGTCTCGACCTTCGGTGTACGGGACTGCTCCGTACAACGGAGGAACCAGAAGATAATCGAAGAGACACCCCCTCCCCACATGTCTTCGGATGAAATTAAAAGCATTGAAGCGGCAGCGGCCCGGCTGGTGACCGCGGCACGGTACGAGAGTGCCGGAACGGTAGAATTTCTCTATGATGTGACGCGGGAAGAGTTTTATTTCATGGAAGTAAACACTCGACTTCAGGTCGAACACCCGATTACCGAAGAGCTCTACGGAATCGATCTGGTGGAGGGACAGATTCGGGTCGCTTTCGGGGAACGACTCGATGCAGCCGAGCTCTTCGCGCGCGGAACGGTGATCGAGGCAAGGCTTAATGCCGAAGATCCGGACCGGGAGTTTTCCCCTTCGCCGGGACGGGTAACCCAGTTTCAAGCTCCCGCCGGACCGGGTGTGCGGGTCGATTCGGGAATCAATCAATCGAGTACCATTCCTCAAGAGTTTGATTCAATGGTGGCCAAGATCATTGCCCGGGGGGCGGACCGAAACGACGCAATTTCACGATTACGGCGGGCTTTGAGTGAGATGAAAATCAGGATCGAAGGGGGCACGACCAACAGGGCCTTTCTTTTACAGCTTCTCAACAGCGAGAGAATTCGAGAAGGAGGGGTGCACACACGGTTTGTTGAAGAGTTCCTCGAGAGCAGGAGTGAAGTCATTACCCGTACCCAATGGGACAAGGCGCTGTTAGCCGGCGCGGTAGAAAAGTACATTGCACTGAATGAAGAAGAACAGATCAATTTCAAGCAGCAGCTCGCGTCAAACGGTCAACCCAGGGATATCTCCTCATCGGAGGGGCGCCGGATCAATCTGAACGCGGGCGGGAATCTCTATCAATTTTTGGTGAAAGCAGTTGGTGATAATTCATTCCATATCGATTGCGAAGACGGAAGCGTGACGCTCCAATATTTGAAGCGTGACCATGAGGGGATTTTGCTCTATAACGGAGAACGGTACCGAATTCAGATGGTAGAACGGGGAGATACACTACAGTGTGAGGTTGATGGAATACCGTATATGCTGGAAGTAGAATCAAGCGGTTATGTCCGCGCCCCTTCCCCGTCAATGGTCCTTTCGATTGGAGTGAAACCGGGTGGTTTGGTGAATGCCGGAGACGTTCTGGCCACTTTGGAAGCGATGAAAATGGAGATGATTGTCTCCGCCCCTGAAACGGGGACCGTTCAGGAAGTGTTGGTAAAACCGGGTGAGCAGATTGCGGCAGGGCAGGCAATAATCAAGATCGAAGCCCAGAAACGGGATGAACGGGAGCAGGCCGCGACCGTCCCGCGGCAGAAGATCACCTTTCGCACAACTTCGGAAAATGAAACTGAACAGTGGAAATTGATGGAACGGGAGTACAGGGCGGTCTTTTTAGGCTACGACCATTTTTCCGACGCGACAAAGCTTCTGCAACGGATGGAGAGTTTTGCCTCCGATAAACCAGATTTTCAACAAAAGCTGTTCAACGTGCTCTTCGCCGGAGTCAAAATGTATCCCAGGATCGAGAAACTCTTCTCCACAATGCCTATCGAAGCCGAAGGGTTCGCTCGACCGGCATCTTCGAGGGAACTGCTCAGCCACTATTTCCGAAGAGACGTGGACAGGGAAAAAGGGCTACCAGAAACCTTTATCGAGGAACTGCATCAGGCACTGAAATTTTATCCTGAAAGCAGCGAAGACAGGCCGGACGCCGAACGAACGGCACTGTTTCGGATGTATAAATCTCATGTCGAACTGGAAGAGAAACAGGACCTTCTGCAGCATACCCTGTTCGCCATAGAACAATTTGCGGTACCGGAACAGCATCATGAAGAGTTGTCGAACGCGCTCGACCAAATCGCGCTCCTGACCCAGGTCCAGGCCCCTTCATTAGCGGATGCCTCCTACCACGCGCGTTATATCTTGGTGGATAAGGCGGTCCTTCATTCTTTGCGGGCCGAAAAGAGAGCGAAGATCGAACGGCTTTTGGAATTGATCCTGAAACATCAAGAAAATATCAGCAGGAAAAACCGACATCTTCGCAACATTATTGATTCAGGACATCATGTTTTACCCGATTTAGTGTTTCATTCGGCCGTTAAAAACGAACCGCTTAGGAAACTGGCGTGGGATGTTCTTGCCCACCGTTTTGTTCGTGATCGGACCTTTGTCCGGGGTGAATATCGAGAAATCGGGACTATACCCTATTACATAGTCGAGAGTCGCGATGAGGAACGATCGTATCAAACCATTCTCATTATGTGCCACAATGAGAGGATAGCTGCCGTCGCTGAAAAGCTGCAGACCGTCCGCGACGCGTTTGTGAATGGCGGAAGAGAACAAAGCGGTCCGGTCGGAGAAGCGGCAACACCTGAAGTCATTCTTCTTCTCCAGGTCGATACCTACGATGCTGAACGGCACGCTGTGACGGACGTATTTGAAGGATTGAGTTTTCGCTGCCGCTGGCTTTCGGTGGGTGTTTTTTCATCTGTCGGGACCGTTGAGTTCCGGCTTTTCACGCCGAACGAAAATGAGGGATTACAGGAAGAAAAAGCGTTCTATAAAATGAATCCTGTTCAGCAGCGGGAACTGAGAGTTTCTCGACTAAAGAACTTTCATCTAAAGCAGCTCTTTTCAACCGATTCGGTATTTCTCTTGCAAATGACGGCCAAAGAAAATCCTCGTGATGAGCGATTACTGGCCCTTGTGGATGTTCCGACGGCGCGCATAGAAATGGATATCGACAGACGAATCCGTCGGATGGTCGCATTAGAAAATGTGTTTATGGAAGCTGTATATGCGATGCGGGCGGAGCAAGCGAGAAGAAAAAGACGACTCCATTGGAACCGCATTGTGGTGCATATTCGGGCAGTGCTCTACACGAATCTCAAACAGATTCGTGAGTACGCCTATATCATTGCAGGCAGAATGGAAGATTTGGGGTTGGAGAAGCTTACCGTCTACTCCCGACGCGCGGTTAACGGTGATGATAAAACGGAAGAAATCCAGCTCGATTTTGAGAATACATCGGGGACCAGTTTTACACTCCATAGCCGTACCCCCACCCAAGAACCGTTGCAAACAATGGATGACTATGTGGGAAAGGTGGTCCGGGCCAGACAGCGGGGCACCATCTATCCTTACGAATTGATCAAAATGTTGACACGGCCGGGATACCAGGTTACCGAAGCGTTTCCGCGGGGAGAGTTTGAAGAGTACGACATCACCAAAGATGAGAAAACCGGGAATTACATTCCTGTCGGTGTTAAAGGAAGGACCTACGGAGAGAACAAGGGAAACATTGTCTTCGGAATTGTTACTAATTTCCTCCCGACACATTCGAAAGGTGTAAAGCGGATTTTGGTCCTATCAGACAGTACCAAGGACATGGGGTCGCTTGCCGAAGATGAGTGCAGAAGGATAAATGCCGCAATCGACTTGGCGGAAGAGCAGGACATTCCGGTGGAGTGGCTGCCCATCTCGGCCGGTGCACGGATCGATATGGAAAGCGGTACTGAAAATCTCGATTGGACGGCCCGGACACTGCGGCGGATCATCGATTTTACCCAGAAGGGGGGTGAAATCAATGTCATCGTGACCGGTATCAATGTGGGTGCCCAGTCATACTGGAATGCAGAAGCAACGATGCTCATGCACACGAGAGGCCTTTTAATCATGACCGAAGACGCTTCGATGCTCCTGACCGGTAAAAAAGCCCTCGATTTTTCAGGCGGTGTTTCGGCGGAGGACAATATCGGGATCGGCGGATTAAAGCGGATTATGGGGCCGAACGGGCAGGCCCAAATTGGTGCGCGGAACCTCTACGAGGCGTATACAGTTCTGTTTCACCACTACTCGATTACCTACAAAGAACCGGGAAAACTGTTCCCCGCTCAAATCAAGACTGAGGATTCTCCCGAGCGGGACATCAGCACTACCCAATACAAAGATTCGCTGGGACAAGGCTTTTCTTTCATCGGCGATATTTTTAGCAAGAAATTAAATCCGGAGCGGAAGAAACCGTTCGACATGAGGCAAATCATGGCCTCCGTTATCGATGTGGACACCAATTTCTTGGAACGGTGGGCCGAAATGCAGGACGGAGAAACCGGTATTGTATGGGAAGCTCGCATGGGCGGATATGCGGTCGGCCTTATCGGTATTGAGAGTCGATCGCTTTCAAGAATCGGCGAGATCCCTCACGACGGTCCCGAATCGTGGAGCGGCGGAACGCTCTACCCGGTATCGTCCAAGAAGGTGGCACGAGGCATCAACAGTTTTAGTGCTCGGCTTCCTCTTGTCCTATTAGCGAACCTCTCGGGTTTCGACGGGTCCCCCGAATCTCTCCGGAAATCACAGCTTGAGTTTGGTGCCGAAATCGGAAGAGCTGTCGTCAATTTCAAGGGGCCGATTGTTTTCGTGGTCACGGCCAGATATCATGGCGGAGCCTACGTCGTTTTTTCAAAAACGTTGAACCCGAATCTACATGCCGTAGCGCTGGAGGGTGCGTACGCGTCAGTAATCGGCGGTGCCCCGGCCGCGGCAGTCGTCTTTCCCAGGGTGGTGCGGAAAGAGACCTACTCCGACCCGCGTATTGTAGAAGCACAGCAGAAGTTGAAGGAAGGGGCCCAAATTTCGCAGAAGGAGTACGATGAGCTGTTCTACCAAATTCTAACCGAAAAGCAGGCGGCAATAGCCCAACGCTTTGACTCGGTCCATTCGGTGGAAAGGGCAAAACAGGTGGGGTCTATCGACGAAATTATATCGGTAGCGAAGCTCCGTCCTTATCTCATTACGATGATAGAACGGGGGATGGCGTCTCTACAACGGTAAAAAGATTTTTACTGTCGGTCCCGCCAACTGTGTGAAGGGGTCCAACCGAAATCCTTTTTTATTTTGCCGCAGTCGAATGCCGATTGATACTCTCCGTGGCCGGAAACAATGTCAGCCGCTCTCCCGTACCGCCTTTCGATAGCGGGACCTAATGGCGTGTCCAGACAGGTGTCGGCGGCCGCTATCAAGTAGACTCTATGACCCGAACTCTTCCCTTCCAAGGCCGCCCGGAACGCTGAGGCGACATCTCTAACATCGATATAGCTCCAAAAGTTGTCTCCTCCCGCCGGGAAGTTTTCCCGCCTGTACTTCAAGACGTCGTAACCGTCCGGCATAATGATGTTATTAATCCGCAAACTGCAGACGGCCATTTGCGGATAACGGAGGACCATCGATTCGGCCATCACTTCCCCCATGTATTTGCTTAGGGCATAGGCATTCGGCGAATAGACGCGGTCTTCTTCGGTAAAAGGGATTTGGGGGGGGAGCTCTTCAGTCGTCAGCCAGCCGGTTGCCATTTCACTCGAGGCGTAGACCAGTCTGGCTGCTCCGGCGTCTCCCGCCGCCTGCATAACATTGTACGCGGACATCACATTATTCCGGAACGTCCCTTGGCGGGAATACCCTTGTGGCGACGGATTGGCGGCTATGTGACAGACACTTTCCGGCCCGGCCTGTGCGAACGCGTCGTACACTTCACCGGCATCCGTCAAATCAACTTCCAAGAAAAACCCCGGAAGCTCTTCGGCCGGTTGTATTCGGTCGACATGGACGACGTCGTGTCCCGCTTCCGCCAGCTCTTTTACGGTAAATCGTCCCGCTTTTCCCGCGCTTCCGGTCACTAAAACTTTCATATTTCCTCCTTAAAACGATCGGATGGCATCATGTTCGCGGCGCCGTATGGTTAATCTACTCTTGCACCTGCATTCCTGCCATCTCTTCCTGTAGTGTCCTAAAATTGTTTATGTTTTCTACTCCTAAATTCTTTAAGTTTCCCGATTCGGAGAGAATATTTTCCGTCAATCGATTGAGATTCGCGATATGTTCTTGAATTGTTTCTACGGTTGAGCCAATACGCCCGGTGCTGTCGGCCCCGGTCCGGATATCTTTTTCCATGGTCTCGAGCGCGAGGTTTACTTCGTCGTTGATCCCCGATAAATGATGCACCGTCTCTTGGATCTGTCCATGCCCCTGAGTCAACTCTTCCATTCCGGAGAGTATTTCCAAAAGCGCCTCCCGCACTTCGGTTATCTTCTCGATTATGTTTTGATAGACCGACTGCATTTCTTCGCTGCTTTCCACCGATTTCTTTATCAAGTTCCTGCTCTCTTCGAGCGTTGTTCTGATCATTTTTGAATTGTCGTTATTCTCTTCGGAAAGTTTTCTGATTTCTTCCGCTACTACGGCAAAACCCCGTCCCGCTTCACCCGCGTGGGCGGCTTCTATCGCCGCGTTCATCGCCAGTAAATCGGTGCGTTCGGCGATACCTTCTATGACGTCGATTACCTCCAAAATATTGTCTGATGAACGGGCGATTTTTTGAAACGATTCTACCGTTTCGCTCAGTTTCTCCGAGCCCTCTCCCGAGGCTTCTACCAGATTGTCGATGATTGACTTCTTTTCCGCCGCGGAGTTGGTTATCGAACGGACCTGCGCGCCGATTTCTTCCGTGGCGCTCGATGAATTGGTAATCGCGTCCGTTTGTCGTTCCATCGTATTTCGAACGGCTGTTCTGGAATTGTCTACGGAACTGCTTGCCTCTGTTGCAGCTGTGACGTTTCCTAAGAGATTGTGAATGCTCGTGGTCATGTTCTCCAAACTTCCGGCAATCGTTGAGGCAATTTTTTCGTTGTTTTCGGCATGTTTCTGCAGTTTTTCCCCCATGTTGAAGGCGTCTCCGGTCCGCTCCATCAAGGTGCGGAGTTTTTTATACTGTTCACCCGCCTCTTCCGCCTGTGACTGGATTGCAACTAGACTCTGACGCTGCATCCTGAAAATCTGGTAGATAAAAATGCCTGTGAAAAGCATCAGCAGCCATGAAACGCCGAACTCGGTCATGGAAGGTTCTATTCCCAATTCGGTCAGTCGTGGTACAATTCGGAGAAAATATTGCCCCGTATGAACGATGAGACCCGTGGCCACCACGCCGATTACCTGCCAATAGGCGTAGGCAAGAAGAGGCGCGGTGACGAAGGCGGGGATCATATAGGTTGCTTGAATATAGACATCGTGAGATCCGGTAATTTCCCGCAAGAAAAACAAACCCGCCGCGGCGGCGAGAAAGATAATGACGGTCCCGGTACTGACCAGTTTAAACGCCCCTTTCACCAAGCCGTAAACGTAAGAAGCGAGAACAAGACTGATGACGATCTCCAACACTCCCATCAAGAGGGAGCCGGATGTCAGCCGCAGTATACCCAATCCTAAAAAACCGATGGATAGGACGATATTGAGAATAAAAAGGGAAACCGCTTTTTCTTGAATATTGACATTCTCTCCGCTGTAGACAGATCGAATATGAGAAGTTATAGTCATAAAGGCTCCTCTGCCGATTTTTCGGTACACTATATCATAAATAGAGGGAAATATCAGCCCATTTTTGCAATTACCACAAACCACTTTTTTAAAAGAGGCCCAATATGGAAGGACGTTTCAGTTCAATTTTGCCGGATTCTTTGAGTGAGGAATCGGAACGGATACTGCGCAAACAGCTCGAGGACAAACTGACCGGTGCGTTGCAGCTCTCACTGGATATTGTAAACGCGATGGAAGCGAAATTCGGACCGGAAGCTCGGGAAGTTGTCCGGGACATGATACAAAACAAACAATTCGCACCGCGTGATAATCCCGGTGATCCCGCTGCCGATTTACATTCGTTCTGCGATGCTTTGGACAGGGCGTGTGTCGGTTCTCACCGGTGGGAGCGGTGTAAGGATACGCCGGAAAGCGTGCACTACCGATACACCGGCTGCCTTTGGGCGAAAATATTCAATAAACGTGGAGAGCCTGAAATCGGTTTTTACTACTGCGCCGGCGATGAACCGGGTGTAAAGGCGTATAATCCGAAACTCGGTTTTACAAGGACAAAGGTATTGATGAATGGTGACGATCATTGCGATCATCGTTTCTTTGTGAAAAAATAGGGGTGAGGATGGAAAATAATATGATGAAAATAAATAAACGCGTTGTATTAATAATCGGATTGGGAGTATTCGTGCTTTTCCCGCTGTGGAGTGAAAACATGGAAGATCAGAACAACCCGGTATGTAATATCGTAACAAACTACGGCAGCATAAAGATAGAACTCTTTGAAAAGGCGGCCCCGGTGACGGTAAATAACTTTATCGGGTTGGCTGAAGGAACAAAACCGTATATCGGTCCGGAAACCGGGAAGGAAACGAAGGGACCATATTACGACGGACTTACCTTTCATCGGGTAGTTGATGAGTTCATGGTCCAAGCCGGATGTCCCCTGGGGAACGGGACCGGAGGTCCGGGGTTTCAGTTCAAAGATGAAATAAACGCAAAGGACCTCGAATTGGATACGATACAAGCGATTACTCCCGAGGGACATCCCCATTCATGGTTGATGATACGGACGCAGGAAGATTTTAACCGTACCATTGTAACGCCTGTTCTCAGCCGGATGGGGATTACCTCGCAACAGCAGCTGGATGAACGAATGGAAGAAGTACAGAAGAAATTGGAGGCATTGACCCTGGAGGAAGTGTATACCATGCAGGGGTATCGGTACGATGACTCATTGGATTCGTACCCGCCCGACAGAGGTTTTGTGGCGATGGCGAACTCCGGACCGGATACGAACGGCTCTCAATTCTTTATCAATCTGGTGGACACGCCGTGGCTTACCGGTAAACATACTGTTTTTGGTAAAGTTATCGAAGGAATGAAGGTCGTAGACGCGATCGGTGCTGTAAAAACGGACGGCCGTAATAAACCGATGGACCCTGTAATAATTGAATCGATACGAAAAGTAAGGTGATGATACAAAATGGAAAAGAGTGAACAAGGCAATAAACCGGGATTCGTTCGTTTTGTCCCTTACCGGCAGGAAGATGAAAAACCGCAGAAGGCGGGGCTGGTCCGGGTCGATTTTCCCTTCAACTCTCTCTCGGACAATCAGCGGAACCTGCTCTCTCTCTTGAGTAAGGCCGCCGATTGTATGAATCCTGTGTTCGTGCATCAGATTTTTCCTGAAACAAAAGAGATCGCGGCTTTTCTCGAAGCGCTTTCGACTGCTTTGGAAGATGAAGAATCGAAAAGAAAAGTGGAGTATTATCTGATAATCCTTAGAATGCAAAACGCTCCATGGTCTCAGCTGCCCCGGAAGAACCACCTGCTTCCTCTTCCCAAAGAGAAGGTCAGGAAGCTGGTCGAAAAAATTGGCAGGGTGGGTGAGTTCCATAAATTTCAGCATATCCTCTTCGAAGGACAAAAACCCTCTCCTGGGGCGAACTTCTATCCTGAAGACATAACGCAAGAAGAACTGGAGCAGCTGGGGGAAGAAGGGCTGCAGGTAAACACTTCCGTCATGAGAAGAGGGGACGACGGTGTTGTTGCCGTCGTGAACGAGAAACGGTATGTCGAGGCATGCACTGAAGCGGTCCGGTATTTAAGGGAAGCTCTTCCCTATGTCAAGGAACCGACGTTTCGGCTCTATTTAGAGGCGAAAATTGAAGAGCTGCGGTTCGGGACGAAGGAAGCGCGTACTGTTGCCGACGTTTTGTGGATTAGACACAAAAGTCCGATCGACATCATTATCTCTAC
>CAZJBZ010000113.1:0-12548 GCA_964543975.1 uncultured Spirochaetales bacterium | reverse complement strand
CGGTAGTCCAACGGAGCAAGAACCTTATGGAAGGCATCCGACATCGTTATGAAAGCCTCAAAGAAATAAGAGAAATGCTTGAACTTGACGTTACTGCCACTGTAAAACAGGTAAACGACCTGGCTTCCGAAATAGCCGATTTGAATAGTCAAATACTCAAAGTACAGGCTATGGGTGATAATCCCAATGATCTTTTGGACAAACGGGACAAATTAGTCGAAAATTTATCCGGTCTTATCAACATAACCGTCGATAATCGTGATCCGGATGAATTCACCGTCCACAGTTCGGGGTTGATCTTCATACAAGGCACGAATACTCATCCTTTAGCTACCGAACCCAATCCCTCAGATGAAGGGTATTCCGATGTCGTTTGGGCGGCAAATGGGGTACGAGCGCTCTTCACCGGTGGAAAACTTGCAGCGCTTGTAGAGTTGCGGGACTCCGATGTGAGAAATGAGATCCAAAAACTGGATATGATGACAATCAATTTTATCGACATGGTTAATGAGATTCACAGAGACGGGTGGGGATTGAACGGAGAGACAGGCCAGGATTTTTTTGTAGAGTATCCTGCAATTAATAATGTAGCGGGTAATTACGACAGGAACGGTGATGGTGAGTTCGACAGCACCTACCTCTTTCGAGTAACCGGCAGAAACAGCCTTTCCCTGCAGGAACAGATAGGATTACGCGGAACGCTGACTCTACCGTCAGCTGGGGGAAACATTACCATTCCGTACAATCCGACCGATACCGTTGAGGCGGTCATTCAACGGATCAATACATCCGGTTCTGAGGTAGTAGCGGGGCTCAATCGGGACGGCAGAATGATCCTGAAAGCCACTCCCGCGGGAGAAAGGGAAAATCCCGACTTCGTTATGAGGCATCTCGAAGATTCGGGGCAGTTCCTTGTCGGATACGCCGGAGTCTTGGCAGCTTCAGGAGCCGGCGGTGCCTACGATTGGCAGACACCCGACGCCGTACTGGCCCTTCAAGGCGGCGAATTGGACTATTCGGTGGCCCCTCTTAATCATCCGGCGGGCTGGATAGAGTTGAACGGAAAAATGGAACAGGACGCTCGAGCAATTGCCGCCGGTTTCGGGATAAACGGACGGGCAGCAGACGCCGGGGACGGGTCTGCTGCATTGGCAATTGCTTCCCTCCGAAATCAACCGGTAATGATCGGACAACTTTCCAGTTTCGACCAGTATTTTTCCGCCGCGGTAGCTGAAGCGGGTCTGAAGGGTGAAGAAGCGGCACAAGCGGTAGAGACGGAAGACTTGATCATGAAAGAGCTCACCGATATGCGCCAGTCTATTTCCGGTGTCAATATCGATGAGGAGCTGGCGCAGATGATCAAATTTCAACATGGATATAGTGCCGCTGCTCGCTTTATTTCTGAGATTAATACCATGCTTGATACAATAATCAATAGAATGGGAGTGTAGGGTAGGTAAATGAAACGGGTAAGCACCTATATGGCAAATCACGATATGCACTATTATCTGAAACAGCGCGAGTTTAATATGAATGAGCTGCAGAATAAGATTGCAGGTCAAACAAGAATAAATAATTTAAGGGATGATCCGGTTGCGGCGGCTCATTCCGTACGATTCAAATCTTCGATCACGAGAATGGAGCAGTTTTCTAAGAACGCTGTAACGGTGCGTGATAAATTGCGTATTTCAGAAGGTTACATGCAGGAAACAGTCGATATTTTGCAGCGAGTCCGGGAACTTGCCATTCAGGGTGCTCAGGGGACCTTTTCAAAGCAGGAAACACAATATATGGCGGAGGAGGTTAATCAGCTTCTTAATGAACTGGTTGAAATAGGAAACGCACGGTCCGGTGACGGTTCTTTCCTCTTTTCAGGTACCGATGTAAAAAGTCCGGCATTTCGTGCATTAGAAGGCCATGTTCCGGGTGGGACGGGTAACGTTATAACCCACCTCGAGTATACCGGAACTATTCAAGAGAACAAGGCTGAAGTATCGGAAGGCAGTTATGTAACAACCGGATTTGCCGGCAATATAGTCTTTTGGGCCGAACAACAGACCATGATTGCATCGAATGACGTTACAAATTATCAGGTCCAAGCCGACAATGCGCTTATAATAGACGGCACATCAATTGATTTGAAGGCCGGAGATACAATTCATGCAATTATTGCGAAAATAAATGACGCGAATGTCGCGGTCAGGGCAAAATTGGATCCGGTCCAGAACTCTCTTGTTCTGCAGACCACGACACCTCATCAATTGTGGTTGGAAGACGGGAAAGACGGTTCGGTATTACAGGACCTTGGGGTCCTTTCGGAGAGGGGGAATGCTCCCCCGAACAACGTGGCTTCCGATGTACGAATAACAGGGGGCTCCACGTTCGATATGATCATGTCACTCCGAGACAAGCTGTACCAGGGAGATTCGATCGACATCGGAGGGATGGCTTTGCGTGGGATTGATTCAGCTTTGGAAAATGTCTTGACCTCGATGGCTGAACTTGGTGCACAGGACGAAAGGCTGTCGTATATCAGTAAACGAATGGAGAGTGAGATTCCTCAGATGATCGGAAGAGATTCGCGAGAAGTCGATCTTGATATGTCGAAAGCTATAACCGATCTAAAGATGATGGAGTATGTCCATAAGGCAGCTTTACAGACAGCGGGAAGAATATTACAACCTACATTATTGGATTTTTTGAGGTAAGAGGGTATGCAGGTACAAACAAAACCGTATGGGACAATTGAAGTAGATGAACGACAAAAAATATCTTTTCCATTCGGCATTTTAGGATTTGAAAAGCTCCGAAATTACGTATTGATCGATGCTCATCAACAGCCGTTCTACTGGCTCCAATCGATGGATGTATCGGAAATAGCTTTTGTTTTGATTAATCCGTTTCTATTTAGGCCCGATTACGAAATTGATGTTCCTGATGAAGAACTGGAAGAGATCGGTATTATCAGTCCTGAACAAATTCTTGTTTTTGCCATTGTAACAATACCGGAGAACCAACGTGATATGACCGCAAATCTACAAGGTCCCGTGATTATCAATAAAGATAAAAAGATCGGCAGACAGGCAATATCTACTAATGAAAAATGGAAAGTGCGGCACCCGATTTTAGAAGAATTATCGAGGTTGCGAGCTTAGTCATCATGTTGATTTTAACACGGAAAGTAAACGAAAGCATAATAATCGGTGACGAAATAGAGATATCTATTGTCGATATAAAGGGGGACCAGGCGAAAATCGGAATACGAGCGCCGAGGAACGTCAAAGTATATCGGCAAGAGGTCTACCAAGCAATACAAGAAGAAAACCGCGCCGCCGCACGGGCAAATCCGAATCGTATCCCTCTGTTGGACGAGTTAAGAGGAGACACCGGGCCGCATAAAAAATAGGGAAAAAATTACTTCAGGTGTTCTTTGTTAATCAGCCAGAGAATCATAGATGCGGATAAATCTGTGTTCCAATTTTTTAAAATAGGCAACAAGGTTGGGGTCCAGATGGGTGCCTCCGGATTCGATGATTATTCCCGCTGCTTTTTCATGACTAAAAGCCTCTTTGTAGCTGCGTTTCATTCGAAGCGCGTCATACACATCAGAGAGAGCGACAATCCGTGCCGATAGAGGGATCATCCTGCCGTCTATGTTATATGGATATCCTGTTCCGTCCCATCGCTCATGGTGAAAGAGAGCTATCCGTTTAGCCATCGGATTCGAATAGGTGCTCAAGATGTAGGCGCCGTTAATGGTATGTTCTTTCATTATTTCCCATTCCCGTTTATCCAATGGTCCGGCTTTATTCAAAATATCGTCGGGAGTACCAATTTTCCCTACATCGTGCATGGCCGCTAAGAAACCGATATCTTCAATGAATTCGATATCCACCTTCTTATAGAGAGGATTCTGATGGAGTGCTTTAGCCATTGTTTTTGAGTAGGCATTGACTCTGCTGATATGCCGCCCTGTATCGTTATCTTTCAGCTTGGAAGCTTCCAGGAGGCTTTCAAAAGTGCTTTTAATAAGGATGCGGTAATCGTGGGTAATATTGTCGAAAATGGCCCCATATCCGATCGGAGCGTCATTATTCGTGTTTTTTTTGAAGATAGGAAAAATCATGGTGTTCGCGATTATTTTTCTGTACGATTTCCCTCCTGTCTCAACTCTTCCCCGCCATGAAAATCCGGTGTTTTCAGATTTTATCTTTCGAAACAGATCACTGCTTTTTTTTTCATCCAAATATGAAGAGTATACTTTTGTAAAATACTCTCCGATTGTCTTTCCTCCTTTGTTAAACTCGTTGGAGTAAAGATCGTTTTCCCATAGAACGCGCAGTTTGCTGTCTAAGATGATGAAAGGTATATTACTGTTGTTGTTATATGATTTTTGCCAAAACTGAACGCAAGGAAGTTTTAGGAGTGCGCCGCTCGACTCATCTTTCGACTGTTCCTCTTCTTCCAGAGGAATCAGCTCTTCTTCCTGAATTTCTTGATTACTCATACACTCTTCCCGCCGGAGAGAAGTTCCGCGTCACTCATCCGAATATAGAAAGGTCCGGTCGTTTTGCCGTCTGACCCAAACTCAGAATACTTTTTCTTCCCTAGATAAAGCAGCTGAAAGCCGGTACCCCTCTCCGGAAGCGGGTCAAGAATCACCCTCTTGTCTGATTGGATGTCTTTAAGTTTAAAAGCATCAGGTCCTGTAATAAAAACCTGCTTTTCGTTTTGTATCATGGAGCGGATCGTTCCCGTGCCGGTGTCACAATACTCTGATATTCTTTCGCCGTTGCGGTAAAGCGCGGTATAATAGTGCTGTTTTTTTGCATCGATCACCGGCATAATTGTACACGGTAAATGGTAATAGGGTAAGGCGTAGGCGTCGAGGGTGGGGATAGATACAATCGCGCAGTCAGCCCCGGAAGATAAACCTTTGGCCGTCGCCATGCCGATGCGCAGACCGGTAAAAGAACCGGGACCGGCGGCACATACTATCAAATCGACTTTTTTCACATCTCTGTCTGCCTCTCTAAAGAGTGATTCGATAAGAGGAAGCAGTGTTGCCGAATGTTTTAATCCGATTAGCCGGGTCGCTTCATAAACTCTGTTTTCGTCTTGCAGAACAATACTGAGGACCTGGGTCGAGGTGTCGATCGCCAAAATAGTCATAAGTCGATGCCTTCAATTTCCAAAAGCCGTCCGTCGTTTTCTCCGAGTATGAAACGTATCCGAATAAACGCATCTTCTAACAGTGGTTTCGCCTTTTCTCCCCATTCGATAACTGATATTCCTTCACCGTATAAACATTCTTCTAATCCCAGCAACATCAGTTCTTCTTCACCTTCTATTCTATAGAGATCAATATGATAGAGAGGTACATTCCCTTTTAGGTATTCGGATACGATGGTATAACTGGGACTGGTAACCTCCTCTTTTATTCCTAAACCGCGGGCAATCCCTTTTGTCAGCACGGTTTTACCACTGCCGAGTTGTCCCTCCAACGAGATGATGGAGGGAGCAGAAATACGTTCTGCCACAATTTCCCCAATCTTTTCTGTCTGTTCGGGAGATTTCGATTCTATCCGTGTCAGGGTAATTTTCCTTCTTTTTCCAGATTATAGATAGAGCTCTTGATGTTCTTTATTATCGGTAAGAGAGGATAATCAATTTCTTCTGAAAGGTCTACTTGTATTTCCATATGACCGGTTGCTAGATATTCGATGATGAATTCAATTTTTGATTGTATTTGGCTTTCTTCGGCATTTTTAAATAATGCTACACCGTTGTACTGTTTTCTGTACTGCAGAGGAGAATCTTTTTTTTCTAAGTTGCTAAAACCGATGAACTTCATACTCAAAAGGTCTCCCCTTTACCAGTGATGAAAATAGAAAATCATATCTATGCCTTTGCAAACCACTGCTCTATGGCAAGCGCCCATCTAAAATATAATATAGAATTATACCTCATCGTCAAGAGCATAAATATAATAGTTGATTTTATTAAGATTAGCACGGGAGAGCCGTGTAAACATAACATGCATAACCGGTCCGGCATAACCGGTTTTTCGAATATGACGCACTTTACCGAAAGCAATAACGGTATTTCTTCTTTCCGTTTCAAATTCAATTTTTATGAGGTCCCCCTGTTTTAATGGTGCCCGTGAAGCGATGCCGCAGCCGCCCGCGGAGATATCTAAGATAGTGCCTAAGCTTCTCGATTTTTCATCCACAACTGCTCTCCGTTTCGCTTTTTTCCCTTTACCCTCATTGACAATCATCACTTTCGTGAAATACGCGGGTCGTTCAAGAGGTTTACGGCGAAATTTCCGCTGTTGAGAAACGGATATTTCTTTCGCATGCTGAAGAATTAATACCATTCTATCTCGTGTGCTCTTATAACCCAAGACTTTTGAGGCGAAAGAGAAGTTATTGTCGTCACGCCGAAAGTAGACGGTTAACGGCGTCCACCTCTTCCACTGTACCTGTTGTTTATCTTTACCCACGGGAGGTTCTACGTGAAGGTTCTCTTTTAAATTGCCGGCAACCTTGGTATTGTATTTTCTTCCACCCTGATCGGCTATTATGACCGGTTGATTAAGCCGTAGCTGTCTTGAAGATTTAACTGTATTATTCGATTGTGAATTTCGTTCTATTACCTGTTTTATTTGAAACAGTATAAGTTTTTCGGCCTCCTTTTTTTCCGGCGAGATATCTTTTTCTTCAATTTCACTCAATCCGTCTTTGATAAGATCACTCAATACGGGAGAATTTTTAAGTGCCGCGTAGGGATTCCGAATAGTGTACGATTTTATCAGTCCCTCTAAAACTGAGCGATGTTTGTCCGGAAGACCGATTCGTTTCGCCTCTTTCCGAAACGTTCGCTTATTAAATTTGTTTTGGGGCTTCTTACTTGATCCCGTTTGTTTCCCCGAGAGTCGGTTCACGATATAAAAAAAACCGCCCGCGGCAATAATAATGACGATGATAGTGATAAGCGATTTTGGGTCGCCGGTTTCACCGAAACCTTCATACTGCATTTGGAGAATGAGCGAAAACACTTTTTTCTATTCCTCCGTATCTGTTTGCGCGGTGATTCCTTCCATGCAGGCAATCAATTTTTCAATTCTAGGCGCTATTTCATACTCAAAAACATCTCCGATGAGTACACTATCGTCAAGCTCAAAAGCTTCATGCAGCTCTTGAAAAAAACCGTTCAGTTCTTGATAAAATTCCTGTAAAGAGCGTCCGTCAACGGCAAGGGCAGAAATATCAAGGATATGAATTATCCTCAACAGTTTCTGTGACAATTCCGTGAACCGAACGACGAGGTCCATCGCCTCCCTATCTTTTCCGGTCTGGAGGAGGAGAGAAACGTCTTTAATCTCTTCATTAGTTTTAACGAGCAGCTTCATCAAATTACGAAGTTCTTCAACAGGGAAGGCTATTTCATTCATTCTTTCCCGGATGAGAATGATAAGGGCCCCGGTATACTGCATGAGCTGTTGTGCGTTTTCTTCCTTTTTTATCACGCCATCCGGTATACCGGATGAAGCGATAAGCTGTTGAAATTGAGAGAGTGGAGTCGCTGAATCCTCTTTTTGAACACCGAGAAGAGAGGACAGATAATCAATTACCGGTCCGGATTCTTCATGCAGTTCACGCGCGGCGTTATACTGTTTGTTCTTTAACGCATTGTAAAACGCGTTGAAATAGTGCGAAACAGTATCCAACGCTTCGTACTGTTGTTCAAATTGCGTCTCCGTAGATACATCAATTTCTTTTACTCTTTCGAGCGGAGTCCGTTGCCAATCGCCTCGGTCTTCAAGCTGCAACTCTTCCCTGTTGACTTTGATCATCGATATAAAGAGTCCGGTCGTACTCAACCATTGTTCAATGCCGGATATGACTTCTCCGACTGTGGTTTCTTTTTCTAAAGAAAAATCTATAGTTTGCCGATCTATTTTTATTTCCATAACCCCATGCCTTTCATACTGTTACCGTTTACTGCTGCGTTTTCCGATTGAGATTTTGGATAGCTTGCGAACTCTCTTCTAAACTATCCAAAATACCCTCCATCCGTCCGTATTTTCTTCTCAAATTTTGCTCGTAATCTTCCAAATATTGATTATAGTTTCTGATTTCCTCATCGGTCCTGCTTATCCGCGATTCTATTGTCTGGACCCTATTGGCTATGATTCCTCCGCTCTGCTGATAAGCCTTGGTGTAGTTATCAATGGCGTAACCGATGCCGGAATCGACAACCATGTCTCCGTCGCTGTCGAAACCGAAAAGGCGTCTGACAAACTCAAGATTTTTGTCAATCGCCGTATCCAGTAGTGCTTCATCTATCTCTATGTAACCTCTCAATCTAGAGGCCTGCACATCTCTTGATCCCGCCCGCGATACATTGGTGGAAATTCCAATTTGAGCAAGAATTCTGTACGGACTATCGTTTCCGGTATTAATGGGGCTCATCATTGTCTGTTGAAGAGAATTCTTCATTTGATTGAGCATAATTTCGCCCTGGAAAAGCCCTAATCGTTCCATCGCTGATTCTCGCTCTTCTTCGCTAAAATAATCGATATTATTAACGATATCTTGTTCGCTCCTGGTTAGAATGTTGAGTTCCGCGATAAGCCGATTATAGTGACCGACAAAGCGGATAATACTGTCCTTGACCGCTTCCTTATCGGGCTCTATCGAAAGGTCGACCGATATGGGGCTTTCCTGATGAAGATTGAGTGTAACTCCAGGTATGGTGTCGTCTATGGTGTTACTCGCGCGACGAATATCTATTCCATCCATAGACACTATTGCATCCTGAGCTTCCGAAATCGGATGGGCCGGTTTATAATCGCCTCGTGCCCCCGGATCGTAGATTTTGATGTTGCTTAAGGTGATTTCTCTATGGGTATTATTATTTCTCACCATGAGTGCAGAAAGAGAGTTGAGATAGTCGGATATCGGGACCCGGATCGTTTCTGTTCCCGACGAGAGCAGGTCGGGAAGTGCGACCGGCTCGCCCGAGTTTTTGGCATAAAGGACGGTAAGATCATCCACTGTTTTCGGCGGGGGAGGGGGGGCCCATTCGGGTAGCTCCACCTCTGAGGGTTCGTTTTCGATTGTAATATCCCCGAAGGTTACATCGCCCGCGTTCGGTATTGTAGGACCGGGAGGTGGCGTCATCTCTTCCTGTTTTTCTGTAGGAAGGTTTTTTACCGAAACCCGCATTTCAAGAAAGAGCTTATCGTTAAGGGAAAGTTGCCTGGAAAGGGGGAGGGAAAACTCTCCGCCGGGACCCACAGTTACACCACCGGTTTCGTTGAAAGTGACTAATTCATTATTTAACGATTTGCTCCATGGCCGAACGGTGTTTTCATTTATTTCAAAGGAATAACTTCTGTTTTCCGATTGGCGTAAAATTCCTGTTTTTATTCCGAATTGAATACCGTCTTCTAAAAATTGAAGAGGGTTCTCTTTGCCCGTTTTAACGGCTTCGATAAGCATGACCTGAGTTGAAGAGGTATCGTTGACCACTTTAGCCCGTACTATCTTTTCTCCGTTTGTATTGACGGCGGCCGCAAAATCTTGTAGGGACCCGCCTCGGAACTTAAAACTGATCGTTTCTTCGCCGACTTTGAAACCATAATTACCTTCCGAAACCGTATGGTCCTTGCTGAGAGAATCGGAAATGAAACGATCACTTTTTGCGGTCTGCTTGACGATGATTGTTTTTTCATCCTCGACTGCTTCTCGTGTCGCGGTTGCAGTTAGAATGGAGCCGTCGCCCGAATTGGCGATTCGTTCTCGAAAAGGATTTTGGAACCCGTAAAGTACTTGAGCACTTTCTCTGAAGCTCGCAATTTTTCGGTTTATATCTTGATAGACCGATTTCTGATCTTCATAGGTGGAAGCGGTCTTTTCCAACCGCTCTAATGGAACCCGCTCGGCTTCCATTAGCTTGCGTATGAGTTCTGATGAATTGTAGTCGCTTTTTACGCCTGGAATAGAGATATCTGACATATTTTAGCCGGTGCCCTCCCAAAGAACGGCTGTCAGATTTCTTCGTCTATTAATAATCCGATCGCTTCACGAACGCGCACATGAAGTTTTTGCAGCTCTTTAGGAGGAATCTCCTTAATTACTTTATCGGTGGTACTATCAATGATCTTGACAACTACTTGGTTTAGTTCCTTATTAACAGAAAACCTCAATCGCTTGTTAAGGGGAGTGTGATTACTGAAAAATTTTTTCAGATAGAGTTCGATCTCTTCCCTTGTATATTCCGATTGGGTTACATTTGCCGCTCGAATTGCAGCATTCTCGCGAGATTTTTCACTGTTCTGCTGAGTAGGGATGACCTTTTGCGGTCCTTTTTTTTCGCTACTTTTTGTTCGTACTTCATGAACTGGTGAGTTTTGAGGTGAAAAAGTAACTTCCAGTTCCATAATTTTACCCTTGGGCCTCTTCCATGATTTTGCCATGTGGCAATTGCCACCTTTACCTGTAAAAAATGATGGGAGGAGGGCGCGAACTTCCTCCCACCCTGTTAATTGTAAAGAGATGACGTCCAGAAATCTCTTCACCGTTGAACGGAGTAATTAAAGCAGTTGAAGTACCGATTGGGTTTTTTGATTTGCCTGGGCCAGCATTGCAGTACCAGCCTGCAATAAAACCTGATTTTTAACATAATCTACCATCGCGCTGGCCATGTCGGTATCTCGAATTCGTGATTCGGCGGCAGTCAGGTTTTCCGATGCAATTGCAACACCCTGGGAAGCCATCTCGAATCTGTTTTGGTACGCGCCCAAATCGGCCCTCTGTTTAGATACAGTCTTCAATGCAGTGTCGAGCATTCCAATCGCCTGGTTTGCAACATCGGGAGTAGAGATGGAAATCATCCCCTCTTCCCCCTGTGCATTCTGTAATCCCAGTGCCTGAGCCGTCATGGTACCGATATAAACGGTTTCGTTCTGGTCCATATTGGCTCCTACTTGGAATTGCATCGTCCTGCCGGCTTGCGCATTTGCGGCAAACGCTCCGGTTAAAATATTCATTCCGTTAAATTGAGCGTGAGAAGCAATGCGGTTCACCTCGTCAACTAGCTGTGATACTTCAACTTGAATCTGCATTCTGTCTTCAGCCGTATAGATGCCGTTAGCCGATTGAACAGCTAATTCGCGTAATCTGTGAAGAATATCCTGAGTTTCCTGCAGATATCCTTCGGTTGTTTGAATGAATGCGACACCGTTTTCAATATTCCGTTCAGCTTGATTAAGGCCTCGAATTTGACCTCTGAGCTTTTCCGAAACGGCAAGCCCCGAAGCGTCGTCACCGGCCTGGTTAATCCGCATACCGGAAGACAGCTTTTCGATGTTCTCATTCATATCTTGAGTTTTGCTGCTGAGTAATCGG
Source organism: uncultured Spirochaetales bacterium (assembly GCA_964543975.1). GTDB lineage: Bacteria > Spirochaetota > Spirochaetia > SPDA01 > CAZJBZ01 > CAZJBZ01. Next base: position 1,131 of record CAZJBZ010000113.1, on the reverse strand, counting down.
TTTGCATACATTGCACTCAAGTTGTGATTTATTACCATATAACCCTCCTTGATAGGATTTGGCGGCCTCCTTGGCCATCCTTGTGAATATGCCGTATGGGAATCAGAAGATTATCGCGCCTCTTCTGCTCCGTTCTATTCCCAATTAGGCAAGGAGAAATTTCCGACCTCCACTTCGAAGGCCGGAAATTCTCCTTAACATGACATACTCTCTTTAGGAGGAGTTTTTTCAAAGATCAAACGGACTTACATCAATAATAATCAATTAGCCCAATAGTTGCAAGACGGATTGTGTTTTTGTGTTTGCCTGTGCCAACATTGCCGTTCCCGCCTGTACAAGAATCTGATTCTTCACGTAATCCACCATTGCATTTGCCATGTCGGTGTCTCTTATTCGAGATTCCGCAGCCTGAAGGTTTTCAGCACCGATATCGATACCGCGGACGGCGTGTTCAAGCCGGTTTTGGTAGGCACCCAGATCGGCGCGCTGTTTGTTCACTCTTTTCAGAGCTGTATCGAGAACGCCGATCGCCATATTAGCTTCATCCGGGCTGGAGAGGGTCAGAAGCTCATCCTGCTGCTTCAAGCTGAATGCAACAGAGGTCATGGTACCGACGTATACTCGTTCCCTCTGGTCCATATTGGCCCCGATGTGAAGCCACATGGATGCGGTAATGGTATTTTCCGCTCCTTCTCTGGCGAATCTGCCGGTCAGCATATTCATACCGTTGAATTGTGCGTGTGAGGCTATCCGGTCGATTTCGTCTACAAGCTGTGATACTTCCACTTGTATCTGCATTCGATCTTCGGCGGTATAGATACCGTTGGCGGATTGAACGGCCAGTTCCCGCAGTCTATGCAGGATGTCTTGCGTTTCCTGTAGGTATCCCTCCGTAGTCTGAATAAAGGATACTCCGTTTTCAGCATTGGTAGATGCTTGGCGTAATCCTTTAATCTGGGCCCGCATTTTTTCGGAAACGGCGAGTCCCGATGCGTCGTCACCGGCCTGGTTTATCCGCACGCCGGAAGCCAGTTTTTCCATGTCGTTGGAGAGGGCTTTATTGGTTTGGCTCAGTTGTCGTTGCGCGAACATCGCACTGAGGTTGTGATTGATAATCATTTATATTCCTCC